>NZ_QSBK01000009.1:0-109786 GCF_003465685.1 Collinsella sp. AF04-24 | reverse complement strand
CCGTGGGTTATACCCTAAGAGCAAACCACCCTTTTTAAGGGTGGTTCTGATTTATGCCGATTGGGCGCAATATGAGCATCAGATAGGGCTTCGAAGACGGTGCGCGGTGCGCTCCGATGCTGAATACTCCCAAAAATGCACGGCGGAACATGACCCACCTGGCCAAAGCGCTCAAGTTCGGTATTCGGGGACGCTTGCCAATTCGCAATACATACAAGTCACGGCTCCAGTAACCGTTGAACGGGCAAAATCGACCGTTCACCCCATGGTGGTTAGGTGAACGTTCACCTTTTAAGTCGCAATGAATTAGTATAGTGAACGTTCACCTAGAGGATAACGAGCGCATCGTGCGCCCGCTCCGCCAACAAAGGGGTTGTTTGATGAAAAACTTCATGGACGATCAGGATTTCCTGCTGAGCACCAAAACCGGTGAGGAGCTGTTCCACAACTTTGCCGAGGGCATGCCCATCGTTGACTACCACTGCCACATTTCTCCCAAGGAGATCTGGGACGACAAACGTTTTGAGAACATCACCGAGGTTTGGCTGGGCGGTGACCACTACAAGTGGCGCCTGATGCGTGCCAACGGCGTTGACGAGCGCTTCATTACCGGCGATGCCCCTGCTCGCGAGAAGTTCCAGAAGTGGGCCGAGACCCTGGGCCGTTGCGTGGGCAACCCCGTCTTTGAGTGGAGCCACCTGGAGCTTAAGCGTTACTTTGGCTACGAGGGCGTCCTGAACGGCAAAACCGCTCAGGAGGTCTGGGACCTTGCCAACGCCAAGCTCGCTGAGGCCAGCTTTACCTGCCGCAACCTGATCAAGCAGTCCAACGTCCGCATGATCTGCACTACCGACGACCCCGCCGACAGCTTTGAGTGGCACAAGAAGATTGCCGCCGACGACAGTTTTGACGTTCAGGTCGTTCCCGCCATGCGCCCCGATGCCGCCCTGCGCATCGAGCGTGGCCAGGAGTTCGCCGACTACTGCAAGCATCTCTCCGAGGTTGCCGGCATTGAGATCAGCGACTTCGAGGGCATGAAGGCCGCCATCTCCAAGCGCTACGACGTTGCCCACGAGCTGGGCTGCCGCGCTTCCGACCACGCGCTCGACTACGTTATGTACGTTCCGGCTACCGCCGACGAGATCGAGACTATCTTTGCCAAGGGCCTTGCCGCCGAGCCGCTTACCGAGGACGAGGTCCTCAAGTACAAGACGGCCTTTATGCAGTTCGTCGCCGGCGAGTATGTCCGCCTTGGCTGGGCCATGCAGCTGCACTTTGGCTGCAAGCGTGACAACAACCGCGCTATGTTCGCCAAGCTCGGTCCCGACACCGGCTACGACTGCATCTCCAACTACACGCCGTCCGACCAGCTGGCCGATTTCCTCAACTCCATCCAGGAGTCCACGGGTCTGCCCAAGACCATCCTGTACAGCCTGAACCCCATCGACAACACCATGATCGATACCGTGATGGGCTGCTTCCAGGAGGCTCCGACCGCCGGCAAGATCCAGAACGGCTCTGCCTGGTGGTTCAACGACAACGAGATCGGTATGCGCGAGCAGCTTACGGCTCTGGCTAACGAGGGCGTGCTGGGCAACTTTGTGGGCATGCTTACCGATTCCCGCTCCTTCCTGTCCTACCCGCGTCACGAGTACTTCCGTCGCGTGCTGTGCGGCGTGATCGGCGAGTGGGTCGAGCAGGGCAAGTATCCGGCCGACATGGAGCTGCTGGGAGCCATCGTGCGCGACATCAGCTACAACAACGCGGTCCGCTACTTTGGCTTTGACCTGGATACCGTCGAGGCCTAAACCCGCATCGAATCACACCGAACTCGGGAGCGCCGTTGCCACACGCGGCGCCCCCGTTTTGCCTGCACGCTAACAGCAATCTAAGGAGAGACATCGATGGAGAACATCAGCTACGAGACGCTCGAGAAGATCGGCTACAAGGGCTACCTGCTGCCCAAGGACGCGCCCGAGAAGGTTCTGCAGTTTGGCGAGGGCAATTTCCTGCGCGCCTTTGTCGACCGCTTCTTTGACATGGGCAACGAGGCAACCGGCTGGAACGGCAAGGCTGTCATGGTGCAGCCCATCAGCGGCGCCTTTGGCTTTGCCGACGGCATCAATGCCCAGGACGACCTGTACACCGTGCTGGTGCGCGGCAAGGAGAGCGGCAACACGGTCGACGAGTCCCGTGTGATCAGCGCCTGCAGCCGCTGCCTCAATCCGTATCGTGAGGACGACTACCGCGCCATGATGGAGGTCGCCGTCTCCGACGATTTGGAGATTATCGTCTCCAACACCACCGAGGCTGGCATTGCCTACGATCCGTCCTGCAAGGCCGACGACATGCCGCCCGCGAGCTTCCCCGCTAAGCTTGCCCAGGTGCTCCACACCCGCTGGGCCGCCGGCAAGCCGGGCGTCATCGTGCTCGCCTGTGAGCTCATCGATCACAACGGCGAGGAGCTGCTGCGCATCATGAACCAGTACGTGAGCGACTGGGGCTGGGAGGACGAGTTTGCGCAGTGGATGGCCAACGACTGCACCGTCTGCACCACGCTCGTCGACACTATCGTCCCCGGCCGTATCCGCGACCCCAAGGAGGCCGCTGCCGTGGCCGAGCGCCTGGGCTACGAGGATCCCTTCCTGGCCGTGCGCGAGCCCTTCCAGATGTGGGGTATCCAGGGCGATGAGTCGCTCAAGGAGCGTCTGCCCTTCGTGAAGGCCGGCCTGCCGGGTGTCTTTGTGACCCCCGATGTCACCCCGTACAAGAAGCGCAAGGTCCGCATCCTCAACGGCGCCCACACTGCCTTTGTTCCGGGCTCCTGGGTTGCCGGCTTTGACATCGTGCGCGATTGCATGCACGACGAGACCGTTCGTGGCTTCATGAACACCATGCTCTACGACGAGGTCATCCCGACGCTTGCCGCCGATCTTGATGTCGAGGACTGCAAGGCCTTCGCCGCTGCCGTCGAGAACCGCTTCGACAACCCGTTTATCGACCACGCGCTGCTCTCCATTTGCCTCAACTCAACCGCCAAATGGCGCGCTCGCGACCTGCCCACGCTCAAGGACTATGTTGCCGAGACCGGCAGCCTGCCCAAGTGCCTGGCGACGAGCCTCGCTACGCTCATTGCCTTCTATACGCAGGAGCTCGTTGCTCGCGAGGGCGATGGCCTGCACCTGCGCCGCGCCGACGGCACCGAGTACACCGCTCAGGACGATGCCTTCGTGCTCGACTTCTACGCCGCCCACGCCGGTGCAGACGATGCCGAGCTGGTGCACGACGTGCTCAGCAACGAGCAGATGTGGGGCGAGGACCTTACGCAGATCGCCGGCCTTGAGGAGTTTGTCGTCAACGCGCTTGCCGTTGTGCGCGCCGAGGGCGCCAAGCAGGCATTTGCCAACGCCCAGGCCTAAATCCTTCTGTGCGTCCGCCGGGCAACTGGCGGGCGCCCGCTGACTTCTGCTCAACCTGTAGGGTTAGGACCATTTGTAATGAACACTATCCAGATCAATCCGGCCGACAACGTGATCGTCGCGCTGTCGCCGCTTGCCAAGGGCACCGCCGTCGCGGTTCCCGGGGTGGGCGAGGTCGTTGCCGCGGAGGATATTCCGCAGGGCCACAAGATGGCCGTGCGTGCCATTGCGGCGGGGGAGGACGTCGTCAAGTACGGTCTTCCTATCGGTCACGTGACGGGCGACATCCAGCCCGGTCAGTGGCTTCATACGCATAACGTCAAGACCAACCTTTCGGGCGAGGTCGAGTACGCTTACAACCCGACGCATCCGGTCGTTGAGCCGGTTGAGCCCGAGACCTTTATGGGCTTCCGCCGCGCTGACGGTCGCGCCGCCACGCGCAACGAGCTGTGGATCATCCCCACGGTCGGCTGCGTCAACGAGGTCGCACGTGCCATGTGCGAGCAGGCTCAGGATCTGGTCGAGGGCTCGCTGGAGGGCGTTTACTACTTCCCGCATCCCTTTGGCTGCTCGCAGACCGGTGCCGACCATGCCCAGACGCGCCGTCTGCTGGTGGCGCTCTCGCGTCACGCAAACGCTGCGGGCGTGCTGTTCCTGTCCCTCGGTTGCGAGAACTGCACGCACCAGCAGGTACTCGACGAGCTCGGTGACTTCGATCGCGAGCGCGTTCGATTCCTCGCCTGCCAGGATGTAGCCGACGAGCAGGTCGAGGGTCACAAGATCCTGTCCGAGCTTGCCGACATGGCCAAGCAGGCCAAGCGTGAGCCCATTCCTGCCTCCGAGCTGGTCATTGGCCTTAAGTGCGGCGGCTCTGACGGTCTTTCGGGCATTACCGCCAACCCCACGATCGGTCGCGTGAGCGATATGGTCGTCGCCCGCGGCGGCACGTCGGTGCTTACCGAAGTTCCCGAGATGTTTGGCGCGGAGAGCATTCTGCTCGATCGCTGCGAGGACGAGCGGGTCTTCAACGCTGCCTCTGACATGCTCAACGGCTTTAAGGACTACTTTATCAGCCATGGTGAGGTGGTCTACGAGAACCCGAGTCCCGGCAACAAGGACGGCGGTATTACCACGCTCGAGGACAAGAGCTGCGGCTGCGTGCAAAAGGGCGGATCTGCCCCCATCGTCGACGTGCTGCCGTATGCCGGCCAGGCTACCAAGCATGGCCTGAACATGCTGTGTGGCCCGGGTAACGACATGGTATCCACCACGGCCCTGACGGCTGCCGGCTGCCACGTGATCCTGTTCTCGACCGGCCGCGGCACGCCGTTTGGCGCGCCGGCGCCCACGCTCAAGGTGTTCACCAACCAGCGTCTGTGCGACCACAAGGCCAACTGGATGGACTTTAACGCCGGCGTGGTCGCCATGGGCGAGCGTACGCTCGACGAGGCTGCCCACGACCTGTACCAGCTGGTGCTAGAGACGGCGAGCGGCAAGCTTACGAGTGCCGAGCGTCGCGGCTGCCACGAGATCAGCATTTGGAAGGACGGCGTCTGCCTGTAGCGGCAAATGGATTCGCATAGGCCACTGTTGACCATGGCCCCGTCGGGAGTGTTCCCGGCGGGGCCATGTTTGTTTCGTCTGTTCAAGCGTGTCTTCCTGGGGGGCACGGAAGCCGCAAAACAATAAACGTTCACCTAATCGACCTCAAATTTAAACCCACTCAATACCCATGTAATCGTGATTTTTTTTCAAGTCAGATGTCCGTTTAACGGCAAAAAACGACCGTTCAAGGATAATATACAAGTGAACGTTCACCTATCATAAGCAATCGCGCATAATCTAGCTAAACGTTCACCCTACGAGCGGACGACATGCAGACAGACATCGGTATGGACTCCAATGTCTTGTTACAAGACAATCGAGAAAAGAGAGGGAGCTCGATGACTAACAAGATCGGTAAAAAGCGCAAGATCACATTCTGGACGCGCTTGGGCTTTGGCATGGGCGGTATGCTCAACTCCGGCGCCCTGAGCTTTACGCACAGCTATATGGTGCTGTTCCTGTCAACGGAGTGCGGCCTGTCCGCAGGCGAGGCCGCGCTCATCAGCTCGTTCGCCATCTATCTCAACGCCATTCTTTGCCCGCTGATGGGTTTTGTGGCCGATAACTTCTATGCCACCAAGATTGGCCGCATCTTTGGTCGTCGCCGTTTCTGGATTTTGCTGGCTATCCCGATGATGGTCGCCGAGCCGCTCATCTTTGTGGCTACGCCGTTTGGTTTCCCGTACTACTTTGTGTTGTACCTGATCTACAACGTCGCGTACACGTTCTGCACCGCCAACCTGTCGCCGCTTACCATCGAGATGACCGATGACTTCAAGGAGCGTACGTACCTCACCGGCTACAAGCACCTCTTTGGTAACGCCGCCGGCTTCCTGATGGCAGCACTCGTCGGCTTTGGCTTTGGCACCTTCGGCGAGACCAACCCGTTCAGCTACTTCATTATTGCTACGATTAACGCTTCGGTCATGGCAATCTCGCTGCTCTGCGTGTACCTGTCCACGTGGGAGCACACCCCCGAGGAGGTCGCTCAGGAGAAGATCGAGAGCGTCGGCGAGGGTATCAAGAAGTTTTTCATCGACGTTATCTCTACCTTCCGCAACAAGTCCTTCCGCAAGGTCCTGTATGCGCAGGTCTCCACGAAGCTCGCCGCTGCCTGCTGGTCTGCGTGCCTGTCCTTCTTCATCGTCTACTGTCTGCAGATTCCTAAGTCCTACGAGTCCGTGATGGAGATGCCCGGCAAGGTCGTCGCTATCGTCTGCACCGCCATCTGGGTCGCCCTCATGGCCAAGAAGGGCTTCCACAAGTCTTGGTACCTGGCAAACGTCGGTTGCGCCGCGTGCATCATCGCCTACAACTACTTCGCCTTTGGTCAGATCAACGGCACCTCCACGGTCGCCATCGCCATGATCGCCTACCCCATCATCTTCGCCATCTGGAAGTTCTTCTACGTTGGCTTCCAGTATCTGCCCGATGTTCTGCTCAACTACATCCCCGATGTCGATGAGCTCATCACCCTGCGTCGTCGCGAGGGCATCTACAGCTCCGCACAGCAGCTCTGCCAGCAGATCGCCCAGGCTGTTGCCGTCAACGTATGGGCTATCGTCCTTGCTGCCTCCGGCTTCATTCAGACCGCCGGCAACAGCGACGCCGTGACCCAGCCCGCCACCGTGCCTCTGTACATCTGCGGCTACATGCTCATTGGCTGCGCCGGCTTCTTCCTGCTCGCGGCCGTCCTTGCCCGCGGCATCAAGATTGACAAGGAGCAGTGCGACATCCTTTGCGACGAGATTCACCGTGTCAAGGAGGGTGGCAAGATGGCCGACGTCAAGCCCGAGGTCAAGGCGCTTTGCGAGGAGCTCTCCGGCTTTAAGTACGAGGACTGCTTTGCCCACAACAATGTTGGCTTCCAGGACGGCAGCGTAATTCCCGCCGAGTAGGGCAGGCGCATCGTCCAAACCAAAGGGCCGTGCCACCGGAGATCCACCGGCGGGTACGGCCCTTTTTTAAAAACGAGTAGTATGAACTTCTGATTACATTTGAGGGAGAGACCCATGGAGACGAACGTTATCTGGCGCAACGCCCGCGCGGCCGTTATCGAGCTCGACGATGGCGGCTACTTTACCTGTGCCGATACGTGGGAGATTTTTGTCAACGATGAGCCCGCCGGTACCACGAACACGGTCGAGACCTATGTTGACGGCCTGGTTCCCGGTAAGCGCAACCTGATCCGCTTTGTCTGCGGCGAGCGCGAGCTGAGTGTGGGCGTCACCACGCCGGCCGAGCCCTTTACCATCAACGTTCGCGACTGCGGAGCCAAGGGCGATGCCGAGCACGACGACACCACTAATATCCAGGCTGCCATCATGGCCTGCCCCAAGGGCGGGCGCGTGCTGATCCCCGCCGGCAACTACCGCATCAAGTCCCTCTTCCTTAAGAGCAATATCAACATCGAGCTTGCCGAGGGCGCGGTGCTGCTGGCCCGTCACGACCGCGCGGCGCTTGCCTACATTCCGGGCACGGTCACGGGCGACGAGGGCGCCGGGTATGCCGGCACCGACATGCTGCCCCTGGGCCGCTGGGAGGGCGAGAGCTTCTCGACCTACTGTTCGACCTTTACGGGCCTGAGCGTGCACGACGTGTGCATCTATGGCCGCGGCGCCATCGACGGCCAGACCGATTTTGCCGAGGACAACTGGTGGAACAAGGACTTTAAGAACATCTTCCGTCCCGAGGAGGGCCGCGAGGTCGCCCGCCCGCGCATGATTTTCCTGTCCGAGTGCGAAAACGTGAGCCTTGCCGGCTTTACCGTGCGCAACAGCCCGGCGTGGAATATCCATCCCATTCTGTGCGAGCACGTCGATGCCCTGTGCCTGTCCATCGAGGGTCCCAAGAACTCCCACAACACCGACGGTTTCGATCCCGAGAGCTGCGGTTTTGTCCGCATCCTTGGCTGTCAGTTCTCGGTGGGGGACGACTGCATCGCCATCAAGAGCGGCAAACTGGGCATTGAACCCGAGCTCCGTCCCGCCACGCACGACGTGCTGATCTCGCACTGCTACATGCACGACGGCCACGGTGCCGTGGTGCTGGGATCCGAGGCCGCCGGCGGCATCAAGGACCTCACCGTGAGCAAGTGCCTCTTTGAGCGCACCGACCGCGGCCTGCGCGTCAAGACACGCCGCGGACGCGGCAAGGACGCCGTCAACGAGGGCATCACCTTCGAGCACATTCGCATGGATAAGGTGCTCACGCCCTTCGTGGTCAACTCGTTCTACTTCTGCGACAAGGACGGCAAGACCGACTACGTGCAGTCTCGCGAGGCGCTGCCCGTCGACGACCGTACGCCCGGCTTTGGCGCCACGACGTTTTGCGATATCGAGGCCACCAACTGCCATGCGGCCGCGGCCTATATCACGGGCCTTCCCGAGAGCAAGGTGACGCGCCTGACGTTCCAGGATGTCCATGTGACCTTTGCCGCCGATGCCGAGCCCTTTGTGCCGGCCATGGCCTGCGGCGTGGAGCCCATGGTGCGCCAGGGCATCATCGCGCAGAACGTGAAAGTCCTCGACCTGCAGAACGTGCGCATCGAGGGTCAGGATGGCGACGAGCTGCAGCTGCAAAACGTCGACAAGGTTATCCGCGCGTAGGGTAGTGCTCCTGCACAAGTGAATACGGCATGTTGAGGCGTGCGACGGTCGGGTCTGCCCGGCTGTCGCACGCAATCTATAGGTGCCGGCATTGCATGGTGGGTGTTCTGTGACAGAAAGCGTAATGACAGATGAGTGGTAAAGAACAGCTCTTTGAGGTATCGCTCGAACGCGAAGGCGCGTATCGCAGCATTTCGGCGGCGCTCGAGGCGGCGGAGCGGTGTGTGCCCGATGTGACCGTGCCGGTGCGCGTGCTGGTGGCGCCGGGCGAGTATCGCGAGCAGGTCGAAATTCGTCGTCCGTATGTGACGCTCGAGGGCGAGACGGCCGACAGCGTGCGTATCGTGGGAGGCCTGGGTGCCAAGATGCCTTCGGAAGATGGTAGCGGCCAGGATGGAAGACTCGGCACCTTCCGTACGTACACGGTGCTGGTCGATGCCGACGACGTGACGCTTGCGGGTCTAACAATCGAAAACAACGCCGGTGATGGGCGCGAGGTCGGTCAGGCGATTGCCCTGTATGCCGATGGTGACCGCCTGGTTGTCGATGCCTGCTGCATTAAGGGACACCAGGACACGCTCTTTTTGGGGCCGCTGCCGCTGCGCGAGGCCAAGCCGGGCGGCTTTATAGGCCCCAAGCAGTTCGCCCCGCGCCGCGTGGGGCGGCAGTATTTTCGACGTTGCCGGATCGAGGGCGATGTCGACTTTATCTTTGGCGGCGCGCGTGCCTACTTTGAGGGGTGTGAGATTCGCTCGCTCAACCGCGATATGGATGTCAACGGGTATGTAACGGCAGCCTCCACGCCTCAGGGCGAGCCGTACGGATTTGTGTTTCATGGCTGTTCGTTTACAGCCGATGAGGGCATTGCCCCCGGATCGGTCTATCTGGGTCGTCCATGGCGCGAGTGGGCCCAGACCGTTTTGCTCGAATGCTGGCTGGGCCCCCATATTTCACTCGAGGGTTGGTGGGATTGGAATAAGCCAGCGGCACATGACGGCACCCTGTATGCCGGCGGTGCCCTGTTTGGCCCGGCGGGCGATACTGCCGCTTGGGTGCCGTGGGCGCATTGCCTGACCGGTCAGGATTCCGAACGCTATGCGCGTGACCGAGTGCTTGCCGGCACGGATGGTTGGGATCCCGAGGGCGGCGACGGTGATGCGGTAGAGACGGCCGGGCTATCTGCCAATGGCCGCACCGTGCACATCGAGACGTACTACGAGGACGAACCTGCGCTGCGCGCCCGACTGAAGCGCGAGGGGCGCTCGGCCGCATTTACGGGCAAGACTCCCACAGACTTTGAGGCATGGAAGGCTGCGACCAGGACTCGTCTGTACGATATTTTGGGTCTTTCGCTTATGGACCGCGCCCCGATTGAGATTCGTGAGCTCAATCGCGTACGGGTTGCCGGCAGCATCGTGCGTACTCATGCGGTGTTGCAGGTTGAGCACGATGTGTGGATGCCGTTTTACCTGTTGGAGCCGTCCCGCCCCAAGCTTGACGAGCGGGGACTCAAGCGCTGCTATATCTGCCCGCATGGTCACCAGGGGGCGGGTGCTGCAAGCATAGCCGGCGTTGCGGGCGTGCCGGCGGTCGACGATGCCGTGCGTAAGTTCAATTACGACTACGGTCTGCGTTTGGCGCGCATGGGTTACGTGACCGTCTGCCCCGATGCGCGTGGTTGGGGATACCGTCGTGACTGGAAGGGTCAGGGCGACGACGAGAACAGCTACCTGCGCGGTACGTGTCTGAATCAAGCACGTATGGCCGAGCCGCTGGGTCTTACGGTCGCGGGCCTCAACGCCTGGGACAACATGCGCTTGATTGATTACTTGGAGACACGCGGTGACATTGCCATGGGCGACCTGGGCTGCTTTGGTTTTTCGGGCGGCGGTTACATGACGTTGTACCTGTCCGCGCTCGACCCGCGCGTGCGCAAGGCGTTTGTCTCGGGCTATCTGTACGGCGTTGATGATTCGCTACTGCACCTCAACGGCAATTGCAGCTGCAATTACACGCCTGGACTCTGGCGTCTGCTCGACATGGGCGACATTGCATCGCTTGTCGCGCCACGGCCGCTCTTGGTTCAGAGCTGCGAGAAAGACCATCTCAACGGCGCCCGCGGGCTTGCGAACGTAGACGAGCAGCTCGATATCGTTCGCGACGCCTACGCGCTGCTGGGCAAGGACGAAAACCTTCTGCACGAGGTCTGCCCGGGTGGACACCACCTGGGCGTGGCGCATCTTGCCGAGGATATCGAATGGCTCGATTCGCAAGTTGCGGAATGCGCCCACGCATAGCCCCTCGGATGTTGCGAATGAACGGTATGTACCTGTATGACCGCCGGTGTGCGGGTGAGGAGAAGAATATGGAAACGAAAAACTTGAGCGAATCGACCATCTGCTGCTTTGGCGATTCGACCACCTGGGGCGATAACGGATGCGGCGGGGGAGGCAACGATATCTCCTGGACTTCGCACCTGGGTGCGCTGCTGGGCGGCGCTACGATCGAGAACTTTGGTATTAAGGGTTCGCGTATTGCCGTCAAGGCCGACCGTAGCGATTCGTTTGTCGAGCGCTTGGACGGCATCGATCACACGGCAGACGTCTGCATCGTCTTTGGCGGCGTTAACGACTTTAGCCGTAACGTGCCGCTGGGAGAGCTGGGCAGCACGGACGTGCACGAGTTCTACGGTGCGCTCGACTACCTGATCCGCACCATCACGGCGCGCTCGCCTCAGGCAAAGCTGGTGTTTATGACGCCGTGCAAGACGAGCGGCAAACACGAGAAGGATATTCCGGCAAGCAACGAGGCCAACCATCTGGGCCTGACGCAAGACGCCTATGTGCGCGCGATGCTGGAGGTCTGCGATCGCTACTCGGTGCCGGTGATCGACCTGTATGCGCAAAGCGGCATCAGCCCGTTTTTGCCGGAGCACCGCGAGCTCTACATGCCGGACGGTCTGCATTACAGCCCTGCCGGCTATGAGCGCCTGGCGCATCGCATTGCCGCGGCTCTCACCGCCGTTTGCCGTTAAAAGTTTGCCGTTCACGGGGATTATAGGGTTAACGTTCACCCTATAATCCCCGTTCGCGTTACACTAGGGGAAACGTTCACCCATCAATAACGTCAGAGGGGACAGCAATGGGTTGCAATCAGATTCTGGACCGTTATATCGAGCAGTTGATCGAGACCTCTACGCCTCAGGCGCCGGCCTGGAATATCGAAAAGCTTCGCGCCGGCAAGGAGAACACCTGGAATTACATTGACGGCTGCATGATCAAGGCACTCATCGAGCTGTACGAGATCACCGGCGAGCAGCGTTACCTGACCTTCGCCGACGACTATATCGACTTCTTTGTCCAGGATGACGGCACCATCAAGCATTACGATCCCCAGGAGTACAACCTCGACAACGTCAACGCGGGCAAAACCCTCTACAAACTCTATGACCTGGTGGGCAAGCCCAAGTACCGTGCCGCCATGGATACCATCTACCGTCAGCTCGAGACCCAGCCGCGTACCAAAGAGGGTGTGTTTTGGCACAAAGCCGTCTACCCCAACCAGATCTGGCTCGACGGCATGTACATGGCGCAGCCGTTCTACATGCAGTACGAGCTGAGCTTCCACAACCGCCGTGCCTGCTCGGATAGCTTCCATATGTTCCAGGTGGTGCACGACCTGATGCGCAACCCCCTCAACGGCCTGTACTATCACGCTTACGACGCGAGCCGCAAGCAGTTCTGGTGCGATCCCGTCACCGGCCTTTCGGCCAACTTCTGGCTGCGCGCCGAGGGCTGGTTCGCCATGGCGCTCATCGATACCTGGGAGCTCATGCCGCCCTCGATGTCGGCCGAGAAGGACGAGATCCGCAAGATGTTCCACGACCTGATCGACGCCATGCTGCCGTATCAGGACGAGAAGACCGGCATGTGGCACCAGGTCATCAACCTGCCCAATATCGCCCCCAACTATCTGGAGGAGTCGGGCAGCGCCATCTTTGCCAACGCCATCATGAAGGGCGTGCGCCTGGGCGTGCTGGGCGAGCGCTACTACCAGTACGGCCGTCGCGCTTTTGATGGCATCTGCGATACGTGCCTGTCCGAGCGCGACGGGCAGTTGGCGCTTGACAATATCTGTCTGGTGGCGGGCCTTGGCAACACCGCGCACCGCGAGGGCACGTTTGGCTACTACATGAGTGAGCCCGTCGTCAAAAACGACGCGAAGGGCGTGGCGCCGCTGGTGCTCGCCTATATCGAGACCATGCATCATGACAAGCTTGCCGGTAAGCGCGATCCGCTCGCCCCCTCGGGCGTGTGCTCCATCGACGACCCGTTTGGCGGCTACACGCCGGGCATCAATGCTCATAAGGGGCGTGAATAGCGTGGGGGCCATTACTCCGGGCGTGCGTTTACACGACCTTCCGCAGGGGACCGTCGAGGAACGCATTCGCATGGCAGGAGAGCTGGGCTTTTCGTGCATTCAGCTGCCGAGCAAGGTGCTCTACGCATCAATGGGAATCGATCGATGCGGTCTGACCCGCGAGCTCGCCGACCATTTGCGTGCGGTGCTCGATGAGGCGGGCGTTTCGGTCGCCGTGCTCGGCTGTTATAAGAATCTGGCGACGCCCGATCGACAACAGCTCACGGATAACTTTGCCGAGTACGAGGCGTGCTTGAACTTTGCTCAGATGCTCGGCGGCTGTCCGGTTGGCACCGAGACCGGTCGTCCCAATGCGCAGAACCGCGTTGCTGACGACCGTATGACCGACGAGGCACTCGATGCGTTTATGGATGGACTCGCGCGCGTCTGCGAGTGCGCCGAGGCCGTGGGTGGGCAAATACTGATCGAGCCCGGCTGGAACGAGACGGTCAACACGCCAGATCGCTGCCGTGAGGTGCTGGAGCGCGTCCCGAGCCCGGCGCTCGGCGTGATCTACGACCCGGTGTCGCTGCTGCATCCCACGATCGTCGGTGAGGCTTCCGAGCAGGTGTCGCGTATGTTGCACCTGTGCGGCAGCAAGATTCGCGTGCTGCATGCCAAGGACTACGAGATCGTAGACAACGAGGACGAAGCCGGCTGGTGCGACGGTACGGGTTCTCGCCTGGTGTGCTACGGCGTGGGCGAGACGGGCCGCTATGACTTTGAGCCCGTGGTGGCCTGGGCGGCTGCCGCCTGTTCGGGGATTCCTTGCGTGGTCGAGAACAGCGTGCCGGCGACGGCGGCTAGCTGCCTGGCGACACTCGAGCGCATGTCCGCTCGCTGCGGGGCTCCGCATCGCGAGATATAGCATTGGCTTTTGCCGTGGCGGCATATTGAGTTTGCTTGACTGGGGGCGGCGGTGAAGGGTTTTTATCGTCGCCTCATTGGATTACATCAAAAAGGGGAGTTGCGTGGCTATCCACATTGTCGAAGAGGCGAATCGTTGCCTAGGTTGCAAAAAGGCGTTCTGCCAGCTTAAAGGCTGCCCGGTGCAGACGCCAATTCCGCAGGTCATCGACCTGTTTAAGCAGCGCCGTCTGGAAGAGGCAGGTGAGCTGCTGTTCCAGAACAACCCCATGAGCGCGGTCTGCTCCATGATCTGCAACCATTCGGGCCAGTGCGAGGGCGCGTGCATTCAGGGCCGCAAGGGCGCACCGGTGCATTTTTCGAGTATCGAGAACTATATCTCGACTGCGTATTTGGATCGTAGGGAGTGGAAGCCTGCGCCGTCGTGCGGCAAGCAGGTTGCCGTGGTCGGTTCCGGTCCTGCCGGCATTACCGTGGCCATTAAGATGGCCCAGCTGGGCTGTGCCGTCACGGTGTTTGAACAGCGCCCCGAGATCGGCGGCGTGCTGGAGTACGGCATCCCCGAGTTTCGCCTGCCCCGTGCTCTCGTGCAAAAGTACCGTCACGTGATGTGCTCGCTTGGCGTGCGCGTCCGTCCCTCGACCACCATCGGTGGTGCGCTGCATATCGACGACCTGCTGCGCGACGGCTACGATGCGGTCTTTGTCGGTACCGGTACCTGGCGCGCCCGCAAGCTGGGTATTCCCGGCGAGTCGCGTGGCAACGTACTGTTTGGTATCGATTACCTGGTCGATCCCACGAGCGTGGCGATCGGTCAGAACGTGGCGGTTATCGGCGCCGGCAACGTGGCCATGGATGTTGCCCGTACGGCCCTGCGCTCGGGCGCTCGCAAGGTTACCGTGTATGCCCGATCGCGCCATATCTCGGCCATCGATGACGAGGTGGAGCTGACCGAGCTTGACGGTGCCGAGATCGTGCGCGGCAAGGCGATCTGCGCCATCGACGATAACGGTCCGGTGTTCGAGACGGCTATCTTTGACGAGGACGACAACGTGGTGGGCTACGAGGAAGAACTTGACCATGTGCCCGCCGACACGGTTGTGATTGCGGCCTCGCAGGTGCCCAAGGACAAACTGGTGCTTACGACGGGCGGTCTGGAGACCGACCATCGCGGTCTGCTTTCGGTCGATGAGTGCGGCATGACCACCGTGCCTGGCGTCTTTGCCGCCGGCGACGTGGTCAACGGCCCGCTCACCGTGGTCCATGCTGTAGCCGGCGCCAAGCTCGCCGTCGAAGGCATGACCAGCTACCTGGGCCTCTAACCCATCCCATCCATCAGTTGCGGTGAAATACGGACTGTTTTGGCTGTCAAAGGCCTTATCTACTCCGTATTCCACCACAACTTTTTTGTGAGGGTCGGGATTGAAGGTGAGGAATGCGAGCGAGTGCGGATACGGTGGTTACTGATACGATAAGTACGTTAGCAACTGCCGCCGAGCGGCTCAAACGAAAGGAACCCTGTATGGAGTCTTCCGCCTACCCGATGCTCTTTAGCCCGATCAAGGTCGGTACGACCGAGGTCAAGAACCGCGTCTTTATGCCGCCGGTGTCCACGAACCTGGCCGATCATGGCTATGTGACCGACGACTTGGTCGATCATTACCGTGCCCGTGCCAAGGGCGGCGTGGGCCTCATCATTACCGAGGTCGTGACGGTCGAGCCCACCTATACCTATCTGCCGGGTGACATGTGCTGCTACGACGACACGTTTATCCCCGGCTGGGAAAAGCTCGCCGCAGCCGTCCACGAGTATGGCTGCAAGATCATGCCGCAGCTCTTCCATCCCGCCTACATGGCCTTTAACATTCCGGGCACGCCGCGCCTGATCGCTCCGTCCTTTGTGGGCCCGTCCTATGCTCGCGAGGCGCCGCGCCCCATCACGGTCGATGAGATCCACGAGCTCACGCATCAGTTTGGTGACGCTGCTGTGCGCATGCAGAAGGCCGGTGTCGACGGCGTCGAGGTCCATGCGGCACACGCCCACGGCATGCTCGGCGGCTTTTTGACCCCGCTCTATAACAAGCGCACCGACGAGTACGGCGGCTCGCTCGACGCCCGCATGCGCTTCCTGCTCGAGGTCATCGCCGAGATTCGCGAGCGCTGCGGCAAGGACTTTATCATCGACGTCCGTATCTCGGGCGACGAGTACACCGATGGCGGCCTGACCCTCAACGACATGATCTACGTCTCGCGTCGCCTGGAGAAGGCCGGCGTCGACATGATTCATGTGTCGGGCGGCACCACCATCAAGCGCGGTTCCGCCATTCCCGCCGCCGGCACGCAGCAGGCCTCGCACGCCGCCTGCTCGCGCGAGATCAAAAAGCACGTCAACATTCCCGTTGCCACGGTCGGCCGCATTAACGAGGCATGGATCGCCGAGGAGCTGATCGAGGACGGCGCTGCCGACATTTGCATGATGGGCCGCGCCAATCTGTGCGATGCCGAATTCTGCAACAAGGCTGCTACCGGCAACGCCGACGACATCCGCCCCTGCATCGGTTGCCTGCGCTGCCTGAACGGCATCATGTTCGGCAAGCGCATCTCCTGCACCGTCAACCCGGACGTGGAGCGTGACGAGGCTGGCTACGAGCCTGCCGCCGAGGCAAAGAACGTGCTCGTTGTGGGTGCCGGTCCCGCGGGCATGGAGGCAGCCTATATTGCCGCCAAGCGCGGCCATAACGTGGTGCTCGTGGATAAGCAGGACGAGCCGGGCGGCGAGATGCGCATTGCGGCCGTTCCGCCGGCAAAGCAGGAGCTCACGCGCGTGATCAAGTATCAGTACCGTCGCCTGGCCGAGGCCGGCGTCACGTGCGTCTTCGGTACCGAGCTTTCGGCCGAGGACATCCAGCGCGACTACGCGGGCTACGAGGTTGTCCTGGCTTATGGCGCCGAACCCATCGCCCCGGCCTTTATGCAGGGATTTAAGCAGGTCATGACGGCTGACGACCTGCTGGGTGGCAAGGCTTTCCCGGGCAAGAAGATCGTCATTGTGGGCGGCGGCACCGTTGGTTGCGAGACGGCCGATTACCTGGCCCCGTTGGTCAACGACCTGTCGCCGGCCAACCGCGATGTCACCGTTATCGAGATGACCAAGACGCTCGCCGCCAACGAGGGCGGCGCCGGCCGCGCGGTGCTCATCACGCGTATGCTTTCCAAGGGCGTTCACGTGCTGACCGAGGCCAAAGTGACCGAGATTACCGAGGACACTATCAGTTACGAAAAGGATGGCGAGATCCACACTATCGCCGATGCCGATACGCTGGTGCTTGCCATGGGTTACCGCCCCAACACCAAGCTGGCCGATGACCTTGCCGCTGCCGGCGTTGTCACCCACGTGCTGGGCGATGCCCAGAAGTGCGGCAACATCCGCGACGCCATCGGCGACGGCTACAAGGTCGCCTGCGAGCTGTAGGCTCTTGGCAAATAGGGGAGCGGCCGCCTTGCGGTGACTCAAGCGATAGCCAATCTAAAAAGGCGCCGCGACACATGGATCGTCGCGGCGCCTTTTGTCTGGCGGTTTGTTGGGGGTCGGTGCGCCCCGTGGGCCTTATTACAGGCCCAAGATCTCCTTGACCTTGGCGATGATGGCCTCGTCGGTGGCGTTGGCAAAGAAGTACTCCTGGAAGTGCTCACCAGCGAGGGCGCCCTTCACCAGATCCTGATCGATCTCGCCCAGGACGTCGACGAGCGGACGCATGGTCACAGCGCGCACGCCGTCGAGGATCTTCTTGTTGCGCTGCTCGGGCTCAACGCGCTCGGCGGGGTAGCCGTTGCCCGAGCCAAAGCCAAAGAGCTTCTCGAAGGTGTACTCGAGGTTGAGCTCCTGGCCCCAGCCGTTCTTGAGGGCGAAGGGCATGGCGACGGCATTGCCATCGTTGACCTGGGCAAAGGTGTAGGCATCCAGCGGGTCGGCAACATGGCCGCACAGCACGCCGGGGAAGGAGTTGCAGGCGAGCATGGCGCCCTCGCCGGTGCCGCAACCGGTCACGACGTAGTCGGCAGCGCCGGAGTTGAGCAGCACGGCGGCAAGAATGCCGTTCTGCACGTAGGTGAGGGGCTTGGAGTCGGCGTCGGCATACATGCCATAGTTAAAGACAGTGTGGCCCATGGGCTCGACAACCTTCTTAAGGGCAGCCTCGATCATGGGGTTCTTGGAGTTCTGAGAATTCTCGTTGATCAGAGCGATCTTCATTTGAGTTAACCTTTCAGCTTATTTTTTCAGTTATTTGTTTCTGTGCGCGGGCGGCGGCAAAGCCAACCCGCGATGAGCTATGCGGGCGGTCGGCAGTTAAGTCTGTCGCGAGTTCCGCACAAACCGAAGCGCCTGTGTTGGCTGGTGCGTGACGGTGGCGAGGGCGCGCGGAGTGCGGCAGATTGGCGTGAAAGAGGAGCGAAGCGTACTTCGGTACGCGAGCGACGGTTTGAGCGCCAAGGTGCCGTGCTCCGCGCGGCCGCAGCCTATTGCGGCTGTTTGCCGATGTAGGCGAGTATGCCGCCGTCCACGTACAGAATGTGCCCGTTGACGAAGTTCGATGCGTCGGAAGCCAGGAACACGGCGGGGCCCTTCAGGTCCTCGGGCGTGCCCCAACGGGCGGCCGGCGTCTTGGCGATGATGAACTGGTCAAACGGGTGGCGGCTGCCGTCGGGCTGCGTCTCGCGCAGCGGTGCGGTCTGCGGCGTGGCGATGTAGCCGGGCCCAATGCCGTTGCACTGGATATTGGCCTCGCCAAACTCGGAGCAGATGTTCTTGGTGAGCATCTTGAGTCCGCCCTTGGCGGCGGCATAGCCGGCGATGGTCTCGCGGCCCAGTTCGCTCATCATGGAGCAGATATTGATGATCTTGCCGTGACCCTTGGCGATCATGCCCGGCAGGCAGGCCTTGGACACGATGAACGGGGCATTGAGGTCGATGTCGACGACGCGACGGAAGTCCTCGGCGCTCATGTCGAGCATCGGGGTGCGCTGGATGACACCGGCGTTGTTGACCAGGATGTCGGGCGTGGTGCCAAAATCGGCCTCGATCTTGGAGATGAGCTCGGCGACGACAGTCTCGTCGGTGACGTCGGCTACATAGCCGTGAGCATCAAAGCCCAGCTCGCGGTAATGCTTCTCGGCCTCGGCGACCTTGTCGACGTGACGGGCGTTAAAGGCGATCCTGGCGCCGGCTTCGCCGAGTGCCTCGGCCATGGCCATGCCGATGCCATAGGTGGCGCCGGTCACGAGCGCGACCTTGCCGTCTAGGCGGAAGCTGTCCATAAGGTTAGACATTACAATCCTTCCAAAAGAAACGTTCATCTATATAAGTCTTGCTTCTATTACAAGTTCAGTATAGGAGAAGCGGAGGAATTAAAAGTCAGGTTTTCCTAGAATCAGGTGAACGTTCACTTTTAAAAGGTGAACGGTTGTAGCCGCTCGTCGCGATATCTGCTACATGGAGTAGCGCCCGTGCGCATCGCATTTCTCCTCTCATAGATGCGCGGCGCAAGAGGTCCCGAGTTCAACACGAGCTCGGGGCCTTTTTGTTTGGATTACGGACGCATTGCCGGACGAAAACACTATGCGTTTGGTAAATAGTCGTATGAACGTGAAATTTGTATCTAGTTTCCGTACGCAAATAAGACGAAAACAGTTTGCGTCTGGTTCTAAGCCGTACGCAAATGTTTTTCGTCTTATAATACGGTTCAGATGAGCATGAAAAGGAGAGGGACCGTACGTATGGTTGTCAGAGAGAGTCCTACCGTCGAATACAAGGAAAGCGTAACGCCGACGTTTCTTAAAACGGTGAGCGCCTATGCAAACTACGGGACGGGCAAGATAGAGTTTGGCGTTGACGACGGTGGTGTTGCAGTCGGTCTTTCTGACCCGGTTGCGGAGTGTCTGCGCATCGAGAACATGATTAATGACAGTCTGGATCCTGCGCCTCGTTACACGCTCGAGCTCGACGAGAACCGCGGAACTGTAACGCTTACGGTTTACGAGGGGCAGGGCAAGCCCTATCGAAGCAAGGGGAAGGCCTACAGGCGAAATGATTCGGCGACGGTAGAGGTCGACCGTTTTGAGTACGGCAGGCTGACGCTCGAAGGCAGCAATCTGACGTTCGATGCGCTCACCTCGGCTCGCCAGGACCTGAGTTTTCATACGCTCGAACACAAGTGCATCGAGCATCTAGGCATTTCTGAGCTCACGTCGGATATCATGCGAACGCTTCGCCTGCTCGGCAAGGATGGCTATACCAATGCCGCGGCGATATTGGCGGATAACAACGAATTTCCGGGCATCGACTGCGTTCGTTTTGGCGACACCGAGGACGTGCTTTTAGATCGTGAGACGACGACGGGCCTGTCTGCAATTGAGCAGGTTGATAGGGCAGTTGCCATGTTCGCGCGCTACTATCGTTATGAGCGCATCGAAGGTGTCGAGCGTGTTCAGACCGACCGGATTCCCCTCGAGGCATTCCGCGAGGCAGTTGCAAACGCTCTAGTGCATCGGACGTGGGACGTGCAAGCGAATGTTCAGGTTGCTCTGTATGATGATCGCGTCGTTGTGACTTCACCCGGGTCGTTGCCCGCTGGCTTGACGACGGAGCAATACCTGTATGGACAGATATCCGTGCTCAGAAATCCCATCGTTGCCGAGGTCTTCTTAAAGTTGGACTATATCGAGAAGTTTGGAACGGGAATTGCGCGCATTAGGCGTGCCTATCGCGATTCGATTAATCAGCCGGTCTTTGATATTCGTGGCGGCGTGGTAGCTGTCGCGTTGCCCGTTACCGATGCCTTTGAAGGGTCTGGAGAAGAGGCTCAGGTTCTTAAGGCCTTGTCGGGCGGACGAATTATGTCGCGAAGTGAGATTGAGAAACAGACGGGGCTGAGCCGTGCGCGAACACTGTCCGCGCTCGAATCTCTGCTCAGCCGAAACGCGATCATGAAACAGGGGACAGGCCGCGCCACGAAATACGAGCGAGCGTAGTCCGAAAGACCTGTGTTACCAGGCAGGCCCCAAGCCGCGAATGGCTTGGGGCCTTTTGCATGCCGGCTGGCAATGGACCAATTAATGTCAAGTTATAGCAACATATAGCTCCGCTTGCGGGGTTTGCGACGGGCTATTCCTCATCGTCCGTATAGCGCGTGCGTCGTTATTTGCGACATCGATATGCCGGGCACTCGAGCCTCGTTTGCTCCGCGGCTGTTCGCTATTTGGCGCCAAACGCCATGCGGACGAATCGCTGGGCAAACAGCTTGTTGGCGAAGTTGATGATGTGGCCCAAGAACAGTGCCGAGATGGCGGTGGTTACGCCAAAGCCGCCTAAGTTGTGCATGCATACCAGCGACAGCGTGAGCGAGGCGGCGACATGCGAGCAATCGAACATGACCTTTACGTCTCCAAAACGGCGCTTGAGCTTTTCCGCAATGACCTGCACCAAGCCGTCGGGTGCGTTGGGGACAACGCCCATGTTGACGACGAGACTGACGCCAAATGCGGTGATAGCGAGGGAGAGCAGCATGGTCGCAACCTGCGCGGGGAGCGCCGTGGGATGCAGCGGGTTGAACGCCATGAACAGATCGGTGAAGCCGCCCATTAGCGTTGAAAAGCAAAGCTCGAGCAAAATGCGCGGTTGAAATTCGCGTCGCAAGATGGCGAGCTGCGCCGCGATGTAAGCGACATAGGTAGTTGTAATCCAAAAGCCGAGCGTCTTGCCCGTGAGCATGGATAGGGTCGTGGCAAAGCACGTGAGCGCGGCGACGCCCAGGCCAGATGCCGTCTGGAGGCTCATACCGAGTGCCAGCACGGCAACGCCCGCCTGATACATCAGCATTCTTATGACGGTATGACGCCAGTCGATCTTCTCGCCATGCATGATGATGAGCGGTCGCATGCTGCTGCATCCTTTCGATTGAAGGATATTTAAAGAGAAATGTCTGACCTGGGCCGGCAAAAAGAGGGTTATCGGAGGCACTGCCTCAACGGCAGAAAAGCCGGCCCCATGGTCAGTCGTCTAGGAATGTCTCGTTGTGCCAGAATGGGACTGAAGGGCTCAACGAGACGGGAAGAAAGCAAATGGCATGGCATGGGCAATAGGATGCCAAGATGGTAGGGTGCGTCTTAGCATCCTATTGCCCAGGCTTGACGAAATCGGTTTCGTTGAGATTTAGTATACGTATGGGAATCCATTTGCAAAGCGAAATAGAAGAAATTAGGTGAACGTTCACCTAATTGCAACAACTTATCGGTCAAAAGCCGAATCCCGGCCCTACCCCTCAAACATCGCCGTGGGATGGGGGATGCGATAGTATTACGTGGAGTTATTCGACAAACCGTGGGCTTCATTCGAGGGCTTTATGGAACAGCACCAGCATTATCAGAGCCTGCAAGATCAGGCATACAACGCATTGCGCTCCAAGATCATCTATGCCGAGCTCAAGCCCGGCACGCGCTTATCGGCGATTGGTCTGGAAAAGGAGACGGGAATCGGGCGCACGCCCATTCGCGAGTCCTTTGTGCGTCTGCGTGAGCAGGAGCTAGTGGAAACGCGTCCCAAAAGCGGCACCTATGTCTCAAAAATCAGCATGGAGCGCGCCGAGAACGCCTGTTTCTTGCGCGAGAAACTCGAGAGAAGCGTGCTCATTAAATGCTGCTCTGCCGCCACGCCCGAGCAAAAGCATCGGCTCGAGCAGATTCTTACCGAGTCCGAGTCGCTCGACCATAGCGAAACGCGTCGCTTTTTTGATCTGGACAACCTGTTCCACGAGACATGTTTTGAGATTGCCGGCCGCCACATGTTGTGGGATTGGATGAAGAGCGTCAACACGCATTTTGAGCGATACAACTGGCTGCGTATGGTGTCGCAGGATTTGGATTGGGAGCCGATCCGTGGGCAGCATCGCCGGATTCTCGAGGCCATTAAGAAGGGCGATACCGACACGGCGAGCTATCTGGCAGAGACGCATTTGCATCTAATGCCCGAGGAACAGGGCCCGGTTATCGCCTTACATCCCGACTACTTTGAGCTGCCCAAAGACTCGGCCATCTAATCCGTCCCCCTAATTAGTTGCGGTGAAATAGGGACTGTTTTGCGGCTTTGACGACGTAAGCAGTCCGTATTTCACCGCAAGTGCGGGGATGCAATCGGGGCATGAAAAGGCTGCGGCGCCGCTTGGAGGAAAAGACCGGAAGCAAGGGTCCATTCCCCCAGACGACGCCGCAGCTGTTTTGGTGGACTGGATTATGTTGAGTCGGTTGATTGACCGGGAAAGCAAAGCGGCTCGGGGGCGTGTCGCTTCCGTCACGTTCTATCAGCATACAAGACGGTTTTGGTTCTTGTTCGTGACGGAAACGGCGCGCTTCCGAGCCGCTTTAAAAGAAAGGGGGCGAGGTCTAGGACACGCCCCCTTTCACGATAGAGAGCTAAACCTAGCCGCGGACCTTCTTGACGACGTCCATGGCCTCGCGGGCGATCTGCTCGACCTTGGAGAAGTCGCCGTCGGCGAACAGGGCGGGCTTGACCATCCAGGTGCCACCGCAGGCGATGATGGCGGAGGAGCTCAGGTACTCCTCGACGTTGGCAGTGTTCACGCCGCCGGTGGGCATAAAGCGATGGCCGACAAACGGAGCAGCGAGGGCCTTGATGGTGTTGAGGCCGCCGTACTGAGCCGCGGGGAAGAACTTGGTGACCTTGAGGCCCAGGTTCTCGGCGGCGGTAACCTCGGAGGGGGTCACGGTGCCGGGAAGGACGGGCAGGTCGATGTCGATGCAGTGCTTTACAACGTCCTCGTTGTAACCCGGCGAGACGATGAACTTGGCACCGGCGGCGCGGGCCTGCTCAACCTGCTCGACGGTCAGGACAGTGCCGGCGCCGACGCACATCTCGGGCTCGGCCTCGGCCATAGCGGCGATGCACTCGGCGGCGCAGGCAGTGCGGAAGGTGACCTCGGCGGACTTCATGCCGGCTGCCATAAGGGCATGGGCGAGCGGTGCGGCGTCCTCGACCTTATCGAGCACGACGACCGGCACGATGCCCAGGGATTCAAGCGTGGTGTAGAACTGATCGAACATAGTGTTCCTTTCGATGTGAGGCGCGCACGGGCGCGTGATTGCCAAAGAAGATTGGCCATGAGCCGGTTCCGGATTGGTTATCGGAGGCACTGCTTGGGTCACAAGCAATTTCGGAACCGGCTACGAGGCCAGTCGTGAAGGAATGCCAGACAAAACCGGAATGGGACTAAGTGGTTTTGCCCGACCGGAGGAATCGGGGAGCGGGTCGCAGGGGTATGGGTATGGAAAGCTGCGGCCCGCGGAATGGGGACGGCTTAGCGCGCGACGCGGGTGCCACCGTCGGCGGCGGATGCCACGGCTGCGATCTCGTCTGCGGTCACCAGGTTGGAATCGCCCTTGATGGTGAGCTTGAGGATCGAGGCCGCAATCGCGTAGTTGACGGCGTCCTGCGGGGCAAAGTCGTTGATGAGGGCATGGACGAGGCCGGCGTTGAAAGCGTCGCCGGCGGCAACGCCCTCGAGCACGTGCACGTCGTGGGCGGGGGAGAACCAGTGCTCGCCGCTCTCGGCGTCATAGAGCATGCCCATCCAGATGGAGCGCTCGACGCAGGAGATGTTGCGGACGACCGAGGCGACCTTCTTGCAACCGTACTCGGCGCAGATCTGACGGGCCATCTCGACGTAGGTGTCGCGCTCCTCGATGCCGTGGGCAAGGGAGCCGGAGACGCAGGTCATACCGAGGCCGGCAGGAGCGTCCTCGTCGTTGGCAATGCAGATGTCAACGAGCGGCAGGAGTTCCTTCATGGTGGCCTGCGACTTCTCGGGCGACCACATCTTGCCGCGATAGTTCACGTCGCACACGGTGGTGATGCCTTTGGCGCGGCAGGCGGTGAGGGCATCCTTGCAGGCGGCGGCCATCTCGTCGGAGACGGCGGGCGTCACGCCGGAGAAGTAGAAGACATCGACACCCTTGAGGATCTCGTCCCAGTCAAAGACGTCGCGCTTGGCCATGTTGATGGCAGAGTACTTGCGGTCGTAGACGCAGCCGTTGCCGCGCTGCGAGGCGCCGACCTCAAACACATAGGAGCCAAGACGGTCGCCCTGGCGCACGACGCGTGAGGTATCGACGTCGTAGACCTTCAGCGAACGCAGGGCGCACTCGCCCAGACGGTTGGCCGGGACAACGGAGACGTAAGCTGCCTTGTCACCCTGGTAGGCCAGGGAAAGCGCGGTGTTGGCTTCGGCGCCGCCGTAGCGGACATCAAACTCGGTCGCCTGCTCAATGCGCAGATGATCTTTGGGCGAGAGCCTCATCATGATCTCGCCGAAGGTAAGAACCGTTTTACCCATGGTCGCGTAGCTCCTTCTTACTCGTGCGTACACCTTTGATATGGCGTTGGCACGGAGGTGCCAAGACGGTAGGGTACATCTTTGCACCTCCGTGCTAACGCTTGCCGAAATCGGTTTACGAAATCGGTTTCGTTTCGAGTTGTAGTATACTCACCTACAGCGTTTTGCAAGCGAGATTTTTAAAAAAATGCCTAAAATGGCTCAGACTGCCGACAATTGGGAAACGGGGTGCGCTATGGCGCAGATGAGAATCAAGGACATTGCCGCCGAGGCGGGCGTGAGCCCGGCCACGGTCTCGCGCTATCTCAACAACCGCCCCGGGCAGATGACCGAGGAAACCCGTGCTCGCATCGCGGCAGTTATCGAGCGCACCGGCTATCGTCCACGTGCCGCCGCGCGCAATCTGCGCAGCTCGCGTACCAACCTCATCGGCGTGATCTTGGCCGACATTGCTAACCCGTTCTCCAGCGCCATGCTCGAAGGGCTTTCCGCCAGCGCCGCCGCGCGCGGCTGCTCGCTCATGACGGCCATTAGCGGCAACGACCCCGCCAAGGAGGCAGAGTCGCTCACCAGACTTATCGATGCCGGCGTGGACGGCCTGGTCGTCAATACCTGCGGAGGCAACGACAAGGCGATCGCCGAGGCTGCGGGACGCCTGCCCGTCGTGCTGCTCGACCGCGATGTTGCCGACGGCGGTGTCGATCTGGTGACCTCCAACAACCGTGAGCTGGTCGCCGGCCTGGTAGACGCCTTGGCCTCTGCTGGCAGCGAGCGCCTGTGCCTGCTCACCGAGGCAAGCGATGACAGCCCCGTGCGTCGCGAGCGCGCTGAGGCCTTTGCCGGCGAGCTTTCGCGCCGCGGTCTTGCGGGCGAGGTCGTCACCCTGGCCGACGGTGGCGCCACGGGTGTCAGTCGCCTGGACGAGACCATCCGCGGCTATGCGGGTAAAAAGCTCGGCCTCATTGCCGTCAACGGTCTGGTCTTCCTGCGCCTGACCGAGGCGCTGGCACAGTTGGGACCTTCGTTGCCGGCGGGTCTCAAGATCGCAACGTTTGACGACTATCCCTGGAACCACGTGCTCTTTGGCGGTGTGACCACGGCAGCGCAGGACACTCTTACCATTGCCGAGCGCGTAGTCGAGCGTCTGTCCGAACGCATCGACATCGTTACCACTACGGTGGGCGATGCCGCAAAGCTCGCCCCCAAGCGCATCGAGATCCCCGGCCACATCGAACACCGCGCTTCGACCTCACGCTAACCATTCGTTCGTGATGGCCTGTTCGCGCACGTTTTTTGAGCGCTTGATACGCTTTAACCCTGCGGAAACATTTTTCTGCGATAGTATCTGCGATATAGACCAGTCGAAACCCGCCCGAAAGAAAGGGGAGCGACATGAACCAGCAGAACATCGATTACGTACTCCGCTCCGTAGAGCAGCGTGACATCCGCTTTGTGCGTCTGTGGTTTGTCGACATTCTCGGCCGCCTCAAGAACTTTGCCATTAGCCCCGAGGACCTCGAGGTCGCTTTTGAGGAGGGTATTGGCTTTGACGGCTCCGCCATCGAGGGCTTTGCCACGCCCGAGGAAGCCGACATGCTGGCGTTCCCCGATGCTTCGACCTTCCAGATCCTGCCGTGGCGCCCGAGCCACAACGGCGTCGCCCGCGTGTTCTGCGATGTGTGCACTCCCGATCGCAAGCCGTTTGCCGGCGACCCGCGCGATGCCCTGCGCCGCATGTTCCGCAAGGCCGAGAAGGCTGGCTATCTGCTCAACGTGGGTGCCGAGCTGGAGTATTACTACTTCCCCGACGAGCACACTCCCGAGCCGCTCGACAACGTGGGCTACTTCGATCTTTCGGTGAGCGATGCTGCCCGCGACCTGCGTCGCAACACGGTCCTCACGCTCGAGAAGATGTCCGTGCCCGTGGAGTACACCTTCCACGCCGCCGGTCGCTCGCAGCATGGCATGAGCCTGCGTCACGCCGAGGCCCTGAGCATGTCCGACGCTATCACCACGGCCAAACTCATCATTAAGCAGCAGGCCTACGAGAGCGGTTGCCACGCCTCCTTTATGCCCAAGCCGTTGGCGGGCGAGGACGGCAGCGCCATGTTTTTGCATCAGTCGCTGTTCGACCACGACGGCAACAACGTCTTTTGGGGCGAGGACGACGAGAAGTACCACCTCTCCGAAATCGCCAAGCACTACATGGCCGGCATCTTGGCGCACGCGCGCGAGATCAGTGCCATCACCAACCCCACGGTCAACTCGTACAAGCGCATCACCACGGGTGGCGACTCCGTGCCGCAGTACGCCACGTGGGGCCTGCGCAACCGCGCGAGTATGGTCCGCATTCCGGTCTACAAGCCCGGCAAGCCGCTGTCCACGCGCATCGAGCTGCGCAGTCCCGACCCCATGGCCAACCCGTACCTGGTCAACGCCGTCACGCTGGCGGCTGGTCTGGACGGCATCGAGCGCAAGCTGGAACTCCCGCCCGAGGCCACGGCCGAGACGCTCAAGCTTACCGACCGTCAGATGGTCGAGGCCGGCTACGCGCCGCTGCCGCGCTCGCTCAAAGAGGCGCTCGACGTGTTTGAGGACTCGCAGTTTATGAAGGATGCCCTCGGCGAGCACATCCACAGCTTCTTCCTCAAAAAGAAGCGCGACGAGTGGCATAAGTTTGAGTCTACGATCACCGAGTGGGAGATCAAGCACTACCTGGCGAACTCCTAATCGCGCTGGTTTGTTCCAGTACGATTGAGCTCATTTCTTTGGAGGCCGATATGTCCGAAAAGAGTGCCCTGTTCATGGCGCGCACGACGCGCTTCCACGAGTTTGCCCGCAGCCTGACGACCACCCTGGGTGTCGAGGTGAGCTTGGCCACTCCCGATTCGCCGACTGCGGCGCATGACTTTGACCTGCTGATCCTCGATTCCGATGGCATCCGCAGCGACCGCATCGATCAGATTGCCAAGTGGCTTGACGATCGCGGCGGTGTCCCCATGCTGGTGATCGTTGACGACGAGGCGCTCGGCACCCTGCGCCTGCCGAATCACGCGCATGCCGACTTTGTATGCCCCACGGCGACGCCCAACGAGCTTAAGGCTCGCGCGCAGCGCCTGATGGGCGAGGAGGAGACCGTCACCGCCGACGATGTGCTCAACATCGATAACCTCGAGATCAACCTGGCTACCTACCAGGTGACGCTCGATAACGAGCCCATCGACCTGACGCTGATGGAGTACTCGCTGCTGAGCTTTTTGGCGACGCACCCCAACCGCGCCTACAGCCGCGAGGTGCTGCTGCACCGCGTGTGGGGCTTTGAGTACTGCGGCGGCACGCGTACCGTCGACGTGCACATTCGACGCATCCGCTCCAAGGTGGGCCCGCAGATCGCGGCACACATCACCACCGTCCGCGGCGTGGGCTATCTGTTTAAGGACTAGATTTCCACCACAAAGGGGACAGGCACCTTTGTGGTGGTTTTGACGCAGGTGCGGGTTCCTTTCGAGTTTGCAGCAGAACTTAAGCCTTCCTAAAAGATTGCGTTCTCGTACACGTACGCCCGCATATTGGGGTACAACTCAACGTGAACAATGATGGCCCGCCACGTGTTTGGCGGGCCTTTGGTTATTTGACGAAAGGATCGCAGCTATGAGCGAGAACGATTCCCAGCGTCCCCAGGACGCGGGCAACGCCGGCGAGACTCAGCAGCAACCGCGCGTGCAGGTGGAGTCGACGCCTGCCGACGGCAACATTCCCTACGTGCAGGCCTACGACACGCAGACTGGCAAGCCGCTGGGCGGCCAACAGGTCGTGAACAAGCACACGGTGGTCAAGACCAAGACCAAAAAGCTACCGATCTTTATTACAGCGCTTGCCGGCTGCGCCTGCGGCGCCCTGCTGGTCATCGCGCTCATTATGAGTGGCACGCTCGATATCGGTGGCGGCAAGAATGCCGTGACGGCGGGCGCTTCGGGTTCGTCGACGCAAAAGATCACGATCGACTCCGAGGACACCACGCTGGCCGAGGCCGTTTCTGCCAAGGCCCTGCCCTCCGTGGTTTCCATCACCGCCACTTCGAGCGGTGGCCAGAATGGCTCGCTTTCGCAGTCTGCCGACGAGTCGGACAACTCGGGCAGCGTCGGTTCGGGCGTGGTGCTCGATACCGAGGGCCATATCCTCACCAACAACCACGTGGTCGATGGCTATGACCAGTACGTGGTGACCATGGACGACGGCACCACCTACGAGGCCGAGTTCGTGGGCAACGACGCTTCGAGCGACCTGGCCGTCATCAAGCTCAAGGACGCCGACGCCTCCAAGCTCACGCCGATTGAGATCGGTGATTCCTCCAAGCTCAACGTGGGCGAGTGGGTCATGGCGATCGGCTCGCCCTTCGGCAACGAACAGTCTGTCTCCACCGGTATCGTCTCGGCGCTGTATCGCTCCACGGCCATGAGCTCTACCAGCGGCAACACCATCTATGCCAACATGATCCAGACCGATGCCGCCATCAATCCGGGCAACTCCGGCGGCGCGCTCGTCAACGACAATGGCGAGCTTGTGGGTATCAACTCGCTTATCGAGAGCTACTCGGGCTCCAGCTCGGGCGTGGGTTTTGCCATTCCGGTTAACTACGCCAAGAACATTGCCGACCAGATCATCGACGGTAAGACGCCGGTGCATCCGTACATGGGCGCTACGCTTTCGAGCGTCAATGCGCTTAACGCCCGCACCAACAAGTTGAGCACCGATAGCGGCGCGTATGTGGCGAGCGTCGTTGAGGATGGTCCTGCCGCCAAGGCCGGCATTCAGGAGGGCGACGTCATCACCAAGCTGGGCGACGATGAGATTTCGAGCGCCGACGGCCTGATCATCGCGCTGCGCAGCCACGAGGTGGGCGAGAAGGTCGAGATCACGCTCATGCGCGGCAAGGAAGAGAAGAAGGTCACGGTTGAGCTGGGCTCCGACGAGGAGCTGCAGAACCAGCAGCAGAACGACAGCGCGACCGATACCGGCAACGGCGGTATTACCGACGAGCAGCTGCGCCAGTATCTGGAGGAGCTGCTTGGCCAGCAGGGCCAGGGTCAGGGCAACGGCCAGGGTTTCTAACGAGCTGTATCGCACATATCGAAGCCAGAGGGGCTGTTCCGCCAGCGCGGGACAGCCCCTCTTTTCGCGATGATCCGTTGGGGACGGAGGAAAACGGATCATTTAGAACTGGCAAGGGCATGGTTTAATCGCGCGATCCACCCTAGTCTGGCGGCTGCCGATTCGGTGCGGTTCGAAAGGGTTATTCGGCGCCATGGTGACCGGTGGTACTCTTGTATCCGTTTGAAATCGAGCGAAGGAGTGCCGCTATGGAGCAATCGAGCCTGTTTGGTGACGGCGTGGACATCGATACCGAAACGCCCGCGAGCGCGGATGCCGCTGCACCGGCCGACGCCCATGCCCAGGCCGCCGCGCGCGCGGCCGAGCTGCGCCACGAGCTCGATTACCACGCCTATCGCTACTACATGCTTGACGCGCCCGAGATCACGGACGCCGCCTTCGACAAAATGCTCGTTGAGCTGCAGGAGATCGAGGCGGCCTATCCCGACCTGGTGACGCCCGACAGCTATACCCAGCGCGTGGGCGGATACGTGAGCGAGCAGTTTACGCCGGTCACGCACATGGCACGCATGTATTCCATGGACGATGCCATGGATCTGGACGAACTTGATGCGTGGCTCCAGCGCACCGAGGATGCCCTCGGTGCCGGTAGCGTCACCTATACCTGCGAGCTTAAGATCGACGGCCTGGGCGTGGCCCTTACCTACCAAAACGGCACCTTCGTACGCGCCGCCACGCGCGGCGACGGCACCACGGGCGAGGATGTGTCGCTCAACGTCCGTACCATCAAGGATGTGCCCATGCACCTGTCCGAACCTGCGCTCGCCCACATGGGTGCCGACCGCGAGCGCACCATTGAGGTGCGCGGCGAGGTCTACATGCCCAAGGGCAGCTTTGTGCGTCTGAACGACGAGGCCGATGCCGAGGGCCGCGACCCCTTCGCCAACCCGCGCAACGCCGCCGCCGGCAGCCTGCGTCAAAAGGATCCCAAGGTCACGGCGCGCCGCGATCTGGCCACCTTTATCTACGCCATCGCCGATACCGACCCGCTGCACGTCCACAGCCAGCGCGAGTTCCTGGACTGGCTGCGTAGCGCTGGCTTTAGCGTCAACCCCAACGTGGCTCGTTGCGCCACGCCGTCCGAGGTCCACGAGTTCTGTGCCCAGGCGCTCGAGCACCGCGACGACCTGGATTACGACATCGACGGCGTGGTCGTAAAGGTCGACAGCTTCCAACAGCAGCTCAACCTGGGCTTTACTGCCCGCGCACCGCGCTGGGCCATTGCCTTTAAGTTCCCACCCGAGGAAAAGCAGACCGTCCTGCGCGAAATTCGCATCCAGGTGGGTCGCACCGGTGTGCTCACGCCGGTCGCCGAGTTCGACCCGGTGACGGTCGCCGGCTCCACCATCGCGCGCGCCACGCTGCACAACATCGACGAGATCCGCCGCAAAAACGTGCGCGAGGGCGATACCATCATCGTGCACAAGGCGGGCGACGTAATCCCTGAGGTCGTGGGTCCGGTGCTTGACAAGCGTCCGGCCGACAGCGTTGACTGGCAGATGCCCGAGGTCTGCCCCGTGTGCGGCAGCCCCGTGGTCCACGAGGATGGCGAGGTGGCCTACCGCTGCGTATCGATCGACTGCCCCGCACAGCTCAAGGAGCGTCTGCTCCATTGGGTGAGCCGCGGCTGCATGGACGTGGACGGCCTGGGCGACGAAATCGTCGACAAGATGATCGCTGCCGGCCTGATCCACGATGTCGCGGACTTCTACCAACTCACGGTCGACGACATCGCAGGCCTGGACACGGGCCGCGTGTACGCCAGCTCCAACAGCAAAAAGGGCGTCAAGAAGGGCGACCCCGTTCCGGTAGGCCTCAAGACGGCCGAGAAAATCATCGCCGAGCTCAACAAGTCCAAGAGCCAGCCACTCGGGCGTGTGCTGTTTGCCCTGGGCGTCCGCCATGTGGGCAAGAGCGTGGGCGAGGTCATCGCCGAGCGATTCCTGTCGATTGACAAGCTCATCTTGGCGAGCGAAGAGGATATTGCCGAGTGCGAGGGCATCGGTCCCAAGATTGCGGCGAGCGTCAAGCAGTTCCTGGCCGTGCCCGAAAACCTTGCCGTGCTGGAGCGTCTGCGCCAGGCAGGCCTGTCGCTCGAGGTTGACTTGGGCGCTGCGCACGCGCAAGCCGCAGCCGACGCTGGCGTGGCAGGCGAGCTCGCCGACGCTCAACCGCTCGCGGGTCTGACCTTCGTGCTGACGGGCACGCTCGTCAACCGCACGCGCGATGAGGCGGGCGCGGCACTTAAGGTGCTCGGCGCCAAGGTTTCGGGCAGCGTGTCGAAGAAGACGAGCTATCTGGTCGCCGGCCCCAAAGCGGGCTCCAAGCTTACCAAGGCCGAGCAGCTGGGTGTGCCCGTGCTGGACGAGGACGCGCTCGAGCAGATCCTGGCTACTGGCGAGGTGCCCCAGGCTTAGCGCATCGATAGCCAAATTGAAGAACCGCCCGGAAAGCATGATGCCTTCCGGGCGGTTCTTACTTTGCTGGGGCAACCGGCACCGTGATCTGCGTCACGTAGGTCGCTGGGTCATCGCTGATGATGTCGTCGATGAGGGCGATCTCGCGTGAGGGACCGGCGGGTGCCAGGCCGTGCTCGCGCATATAGCTGAGCAGCTGCTCGTAGCGTGGGGCTGCTTGCCCGTGCGTGCCGCGGAAGCTTATGGTCAGGCAGCGCGCGGCAGGTCGCGTCTCAACATCGCCCAAGTAATCATCGGTGTCATCGAGCAGCAGAAAGACCTCGTCGTAGCCATTAAAGTCACCGGCTGCCAGGCGTTCGGGCGCGATACCCACACCCAGATTGCCCAGATAGGCAAAGGTTTCGTGCTGCCCCTGCTGAAGCTGGCGGATATGCCATCCCAGCGAATAGGCGTCGGTGGGATTGACGCGCTCGTGCAGCGTGGCGCAGCGAAGTTCGGGTTCCTCGATTTCGCTAATGGTGTCGAGATCAGCATTCAAAGCGCCATGAAGCAAGGCAAGCCGCTGGTCAATCTTGCGCGACATGCGCTCCAACTCACGCCGCCTGTGCTCAATTAACTCCTGTTGCTTGGTCAGTTGCCGTTGCATCAAATCCATATCGCGCGTAGTGACAAACTCGCGAATTTGCGCCAACGGCAAGTCGAGAACGCGCAGGTTGCCGATGGTGTTGAGGGTGGAGAGCTGCCGGGATCCGTAGTAGCGGTACCCGCTCGTCGGATCGACATATGCCGGCTCCAATAGCCCCATCTGTTCGTAATGGCGCAGTGTGCCCACGCTCAAATTGAGCAAGCGCGCCACCTCGCCAATGCGGAGCAGGCCCTCGGTGTGTTCGCTTGGCATGTCGGTCACAGGACCGCTCCTTTCGGTAAAACAGGGGAGAGGCGCTAGGCCTGCGTCGCCTCGCTACGCCACCAGCTTGTCAAAAGTTCCGCGGCGGTTGAGCACGGTAAATGCAATCACGCAGATGACCGCCGACAGAATCGAGCCGCACGGCGAGGCGATACCCATGGGGAACAGCGTGTCGGAATAGGCGTTCGACAGCAGCCACGCGCCCGGCACGCGAATGAGCGCCACGGCCAGCACGTTGTGCGCAAAGCCGATGTAGCTCTTGCCATACGCAGCGAAAAAGCCACTAAAGCAAATGTGGATGCCGGCAAAAATCGCGTCGAAAATATAACTGTGTATATAGCCGGTACCGGCTGCGACCACCGCGGCGTCCTTGGCAAAAAAGCCAATAAACGCCGGCGCCACTAGCCACATCAGCACCGTGATTAGGCAGCCGTATACTACCGAGATGGTCATGGCATCCTTGAGCACCTGACGCGCGCGGTCGCCCTTGCCTTCGCCGGCGTTTTGCGCCGTGAGCGCGCTGACGGTGGCACCCATGGAACTCGGCACAATGAACAAAAAGCTGATCATCTTTTCGACCAGGCCCACGGCGGCGGCGTCGACCAGACCGCGGTGGTTGGCGATGACGGTGATAAACATAAACGCCACCTGGATGCAGCCGTCCTGCACGGCCACGGGTACGCCGATCTTAAGAATGCTGCCGAGCACCTCGGGCTGGGGGCGCAGGTCGCTGCGCTTAACATGGATGTTTGTGCGACGGCTCTTGAGCCACACGAGCGCGAGGGCAACGCTGGCTGTCTGCGCGGTCACCGTGCCGAGCGCCGCGCCCACGGGGCCGAGCCCCATGTGGCCGATAAACAGAAAGTCGAGCGCGATGTTGATGATGCACGCCACGCCGATCACGTACATGGGCGAGCGCGAATCGCCCAGCCCGCGAAAGATGGCCGAGAGGATGTTGTACGCGGCGATAAAGGGAATGCCGATAAAGCAAATGCGCAGGTAGGCGGCGGTGCCTTCGACCGCCTCGGCCGGCGTGCCAATGAGCGCCACGATCTGCGGGCACAGTGCGAGCAAGGCAGCGGCCAGTACCACCGAGACACCCATAAACAGCGTGATGGTATTGCCGATGGCGGTCTCGGCACGATCGAAGCGGCGCGAGCCCACGGCGTGGCCGACGATGACCGTCGTTCCCATGGCCAGACCCACGAGCGTCACGGTAATGATATAGAGCGTCTGCGCGCCGTTGCCCACAGCGGTGATGCCGGCAGCGCCGCTAAACTGCCCCATCATGTACAGATCGGCCATGCCGTAGAGCATCTGCAAAAAGTAGGAGAGCATATAGGGCAGGGCAAAGACCGCGATGGTCTTGAGGACATTGCCGCGTGTGAGGTCGTGTTCCATGGGCGGGGCACTTTCTGGCTTGGGTCGTTTACGTACCAGTGTAGTGAAAACCCTACAACGATTGTAGAGTCAAGGTTTGTGTCGGCAGTGGGGCGAAAAAGTCACGCTCGCGTTCATTTCTAATTGAATACGGACGTGCGCCCTGTGAGCATGGCGCCTGCACTAGCCTTGCAGAAATCGATTTCGGAACACTTGACACCGCCGCACGGCGCGCCATAATACGTGGGTTTGCGAACAACGTTTGATGGGGGATGAACCTGCGTGCGCAATCTCAAGATTTTGTTTTCCTATCTGGGGGCATACCGCCGCGATGCCATGCTCGGCGTGCTCTTTGTGACTGCCGAGACGGCGCTCGAGCTGTTTATCCCGGTCATCATGGCAAATATCATCGATGTGGGCGTGCCCGCGGGCGACATCAACTACATGCTGTTGCAGGGCACGTATATGCTGTTGTGTGCCGCATGTTCGCTGGTGCTTGGCTTGGGCTATGCGCGCACGTCCGCCCGCGTTGCCTCGGGGCTGGGCGCTAACCTGCGCGAGGCCGAGTATCGTAAGATCCAGACGCTCGCTTTTGGCAATCTGGACAACTACGACGCCAGCTCGCTGGTCACTCGCATGACCACCGACATCACCGTGATTCAAAACGCCGTAGGTAACGGCTTTCGCCCCATGGTGCGCGGTCCCGTGACGCTCATCGTCGGCTTGGTCTATGCGCTGGTGCTGTCGCGTCCGCTCGCCACCGTTTTCGCGATCATCCTGCCGGTGCTGGCGATCGTGCTGGGCGTTATCACCTATCGCGTCAGTCCGCTCTACCGCCAGCTGCAGACCTCGATGGACCATCTCAACGGTGTGGTGCAGGAGGACCTCACCGCCGTGCGCGCCGTCAAGGCGTACGTGCGCGCCGAGCACGAGGAGGCCAAGTTCGATGCCGTCAATACCGAGCTCGCGCGCACGGCGACGAAGACCTTTGGCAACGCCGTGCTCAACCTGCCAGTGTTTCAGCTGTCGATGTACGTGGCGGCGCTTTCCATTCTGTGGATCGGCGGGCGCATGATTCTTGCCGGCGAGCTCGGTGTGGGCTCGCTCACGGGCTTTATGAGCTATGTGCTGCTGATCATGAACTCGCTCATGATGATTTCCAACGTGTTTTTGCTGCTCACCCGCGCTCTCACGAGTGTGGGCCGTATCGCAGAGGTGCTCGATGAGGAGCCCTTTATCGCCAACCCTGCGGGGGACCTTGCGACTGCGGGGCCAGTGGACGGCAGTATCGAGTTTCGCGACGTTTCCTTTAAATACCGCGCGGATGCAGCCGAGGACGTGCTCGAGCATATCGACCTTCGCATCGAGAGCGGCTCGACGGTGGGCATCCTCGGCGGCACGGGCTCGGGCAAGAGCTCGCTTGTGCAGCTGATTGCGCGCCTGTACGACGCCACCGAGGGCGCCGTACTTGTGGGCGGACACGACGTGCGCGACTACGACCTCGCGACCTTGCGCGACGCGGTGGGCATTGTGCTGCAAAAGAATGTGCTGTTCACGGGCACCGTGCGCGAGAACTTGCAGTGGGGCAATCCGCAGGCGTCGGACGATGAGCTCCTCGCGGCTTGCCGCGCGGCGTGCGTGGACGAGTTCCTTGATCGCATCGGCGGGCTGGAAGGCGAGTTGGGTCAAGGCGGCGCCGGTGTTTCGGGTGGCCAGAAGCAGCGCCTGTGCATTGCGCGCACGCTGCTCAAGCATCCGCGCGTGCTCATTTTTGATGACTCCACCAGCGCGGTCGACATGGCGACCGACGCTAAGATTCGCGAGCACATCGCTCAGATTCCCAATACGACCGTGCTCATCATCGCACAGCGCATTGCGAGCGTCATGGATGCCGATCGCATTGTGGTGTTGGACGACGGTTGTGTCCACGGCGCGGGCACGCACGAGGAACTGCTGGTGGGCGACAACATATACCAGGAGATTTACGCCTCGCAGATGGAGTTCGCGGGGAACGCGGACACCGGCGACGGCTGCGACGATGGCTGCGCGAATGATCCGTTTTCCTGCGTTCCCAGCGGATCGCCCTTGGAAGGGGGTGAGCGCCATGCCTAAGACCGCAGCCCAAGCACGCCCTGCCGACCTCAAGCGCTCGGTGCGCCGCCTGCTCTCCTACATGGGGCATGCCAAGTTCTCGTTGCTCGCGGTGGGCGTGCTCGCCTCCGTCGCCGCCATCGCGAGCCTCGCCGGCACCTACATGGTGCGCCCTATCGTTAACGGTTTGGCCACGGGCGGGGAGGAGCTGCTCGCCAAGCAGGTCATCCTGACGGCGATCATCTACGCCGCGGGCGTGCTCTCGGCTCTGGGCTACTCACAGATTATGGTGCGCGCGGCCCAGCGCGTGGTCTCCGATATCCGCCGCGACCTGTTTGCGCACATCCAGATGCTGCCGCTGAGCTACTTCGACAGCACGCGCTCGGGTGACATCATGAGCTTTTTCACCAACGATGTCGACACTGTCTCCGAGGCGCTCAACAACAGCTTTGCCAACGTGATTCAGGCCGCCATTCAGGTTGTGGGCACCACGGCCATGCTCATCATCCTTAACTGGCAGCTCACGATTATCACGCTCGTGTGCGATGCGGCCATTGTGCTGTATGCGCGCTACTCGGGCGCGCGCTCTAAGCGCTTCTTTGCCGCCCAGCAGGCATCGCTGGGCGATTTGGACGGATATATCGAAGAGATGGTCTCGGGCCAAAAGGTCATCAAGGTCTTTAACCGCGAGGCAGCGAATGTTGCCGGCTTCGCCTGCCGCAACGACGAGCTTCGCCGTACCGGCACCGCCGCCGTGAGCTATGCCAACTCCATGGTGCCCATGACCGTCGTGATTGGCTACGTCAACTATGCCATCGTCGCCGTGGCGGGCGGCATGCTCTGCATCAAGGGACTCGCCGACGTGGGCGCGCTTGCAAGTTACCTGGTCTTTGTACGCCAGGCGGCCATGCCCATCAACCAGTTTACGCAGCTGGGCAACTTTTTGCTCAACGCGCTGGCCGGTGCCGAGCGCCTGTTTGCCGCCATGGACCTTAAGCCCGAGGTGGACGAGGGCTACGTGGAGCTGGTGCAGACGGGCGACGCCGCGTGGGCGTGGAAAATTCCCGAGGGCCAGGGCGTGGGCGCGTACGGGCACTTGCATGACGTGGCAGCCGTTGATGAGTCGGGCCGCGCGGTGGCTGCCGACGGTACCGAGCTCACGTGCGGCTTGGTTCCGCTTGCCGGCGACGTGCGCTTCCATGCCGTGGACTTTTCCTACGTGCCGGGCACCCGCGTGCTCACGGACCTCAACCTGTTTGCCAAGCCGGGGCAAAAGATCGCGTTTGTGGGCTCGACGGGCGCCGGAAAGACGACCATCACCAACCTCATCAACCGCTTCTACGAGGTCGATGACGGCGAGATCACGTACGACGGCATCGACGTCAAGCACATTGCCAAGGCCAGCCTGCGCGGGTCGCTCGGCATTGTGCTGCAGGATACGCACCTGTTTAGCGGCACCATTGCGCAGAACATCCGCTTTGGCAAGCTCGACGCGACCGACGAGGAGGTGCGCGCCGCTGCCGAGGCGGCCTGCGCCGACTCGTTTATTCGCCGCCTGCCTAGAGGCTACGACACGCCGGTCACGGCCGACGGCGCCAACCTGTCGCAGGGCCAGCGCCAGCTGCTCGCCATCGCGCGCGTGGCCGTCGCTGACCCGCCGGTGCTCATCCTGGACGAGGCCACTTCGAGCATCGACACGCGCACCGAAAAGCTCATCGAGCGCGGTATGGACCGCATCATGCGCGGACGCACCACGTTTATGATCGCGCACCGCCTGTCCACCGTCCGCGACGCCGATGCCATCATGGTCCTCGAACACGGCCGCATCATCGAGCGCGGCGCGCACGAAGAACTGCTCGCCCAGCACGGCGAGTACTGGCAGCTGGCGCATGGCTTAAAAGAGTTGGATTAACCCGTTCGAGCACGATGCTTTGGTCCCTCCGTGCCTCTCACCTCGCCTCAAACCATCACAACATTCGACGTCTTTTGCCAATAACGGGAAAAGCATCGAATGTTGTGATGGTTTGTATGCTGAGGATGGGCTTGGAAAGTCCGTTTTGCTCAAAGCGACCTGTCCTGTCGTACGGGTGTCGGCATGATTCTCTCGTGGGGTATTATGTTTTCCGAAGAATAAAACGCCGCGTGAGGGGAGGGCTGCGTGGACGGGCACGTGCAACATGACGGTTTTGGCCGCGATATCAACTACCTGCGCATTGCCGTTACCGACAAGTGTAATTTTCGCTGCATTTACTGCATGCCGGCCGATGGCGTGGCACCCCGCGCACACGACGAGCTGCTCAGCGCCGAGGAAATCGCCCGCTTTGTGCGCTTGGTGGCGGGGGAGGGCATTCGCCGCGTGCGCCTGACGGGCGGCGAGCCGCTGGTCAGCCGTCGTATCATTCCGCTCATTCGTGACATCCGCGCGATCCCGCAGATTGAGGACATCTCGCTTACCACCAACGGCGCCCTGTTGCCCAAACTGGCACCGCAGCTCAAAGATGCCGGGCTTAACCGCGTCAACATCTCGCTCGACACGCTCGACCCTACGCTCTTTGGAAAGATCACGCGCCTGGGCCGGCTCGAGCAGACCATGGCAGGCATCGACGCGGCGCTTGCCTGGGGCTTTGAGCCCGTTAAGGTCAACTGCGTTGTTGTGCGCCGGCTCAACCAGGATGTGGCGGCCCTCGCGCGCCTGACCGTCGACCGTCCCATTCACCTGCGCTTTATCGAATATATGCCCATCGGTGACGAGCACACGAGCTCGCATTGTGCCGTAGACCCTCACGCGCCCACGCTCAATTCCGAGCTGTGGGACGCGAGTGACACCGTGCCGAGTGACGAGCTGCGGGAGCGTATCAATGCCGGGGCCACCGCGGCGGGACTGGGCGAGCTCGAGCCGCTCGACATCAACGACGCTCCTGCCGGCGCGGGCCCTGCGCGCTACTGGCGCTTTCCGGGTGCGGCGGGAACGGTCGGCTTCATCAGCGCCATGTCCAACCATTTTTGCGCGAATTGCAACCGTCTGCGCCTGACGGCCGATGGCAACGTGCGTCCGTGCCTGTTCAGCGATGCCGAGTATTCGGTGCGTGAGGCGCTGCGCCGTGGTGATGATATGCAGGTACTTTCGATTTGGCGCGATGCCGTGGCCCACAAACCGCAGGAACACGCGATAATTGAGGGCACGCAACGATTTATGTCCCAAATCGGAGGATGATCATATGGCCAAGAGCAGGTACGCCGATGCCACCAAGGCCGCTCGCAGGGCCGCGATGTCTGCCCACAAAGTCACGGCTGCAGCGAATGCCGGCAACGCCGACGCGTCCGCGCAGCCGACTGCCAGCGCTGTCGCCGAGCCCGCCCGTGGCGCTCGTCGCGACGAACTGACGCACGTGGACGCCAAGGGCGAGGTACGCATGGTCGACGTGTCCGACAAGGCCGAGACCCATCGCATTGCTATCGCCGAGGGCACCATCCTCATGCATCCCGAGACGCAGGCCATGGTGCTGCAGGACCGCGCCAAGAAGGGCGACGTGCTTGCCTGCGCGCGCGTGGCGGGCATTATGGCCATCAAGCGCACGAGTGACATCATCCCCATGTGCCATCCGTTGCTCATTACTAAGAGCAAGTGCGACATTGCGCCCATCGCTCCGGCGGGGATGCCGGCCGATGACGTGCCCGAGGGCTGGGCGCCGGCGCGCGCGGACGGACAGGTTGGCTTTCACGTACTGGTTACGGCCGGCGTGACGGGCAAGACGGGTATCGAGATGGAGGCGCTGACCGGCGCGAGTGCCGCGTGCCTTACGATCTATGACATGTGCAAGGCCGTCGATCGCGGCATGGAGATTGTCGACGTGCGCCTGCTGCACAAGGAGGGCGGCCGCTCGGGTGTGTGGGATCGTGCGGAGCGTCAGGCCGCTGCTGTTGAGGCCGTGGCCGCTGACGGTGCCGCACCCGCAAGCGCGCCTGTCGCCGTCGCGCCCGCAGCTCCCACTCCGGCCGTTCCCGCGATCGCGTTTATCGGCTACCAAAACTCGGGCAAGACCACACTCGTCGAGAAGGTTATTGCCGAGCTCACCCGCCGCGGCCTGCGCGTGGGCTCGCTCAAGCATCACGGGCATCACGGCTTTGATATCGACGTGCCCGCTAAGGATACGTGGCGCCATCACCAGGCCGGATCCAAGCACGTGGGCCTCATCTGTGCCACGCGCTGGGCGGAGTACGCCGACACGCGCGAGGAGGACGAGATGCCCGCGCGCGAGCTGCTGTCGCGCTACAACGATGTCGACGTGGTGATCATTGAGGGCTACAAGACCGAGGGCTTCGACAACATCGTGGTCGCGCGCTCCGGTGTCGACCGTTTGCGCGGCAAGAGCTCACTCGACCTGGTCGATGGCCACACGCTGGCCCTTGCCTGCAATGAGGCCCTTGCACGTCAGGCCTTCGATGCCGGCTTCGCGACCCGAGCCATCAACATCAACGATGCCCGAGCCATCTGCGATCTGATCCAAGACCACCTCGGTAGACTTTAGGGACATGCCTTAAAATCTACCAAGTAGTTCATGTTGGGCGGAAAGACGTAAGGAAAGGGCTCGATGCGACCTTAGTTAGGCATACGGATAGATTGAGTTAATGGACGGCGGATGAATGACCGCTGCCCGCTATTTGTATGCAACAAGGAGCCCCCATGCCCGCATCTGTATTCCCAAAATTCCACTCGTCGCTGTCCGCGCAGGCTAAACGCCTGGTGGCAATGCGCTTTCTCATCTACACTGGCTTTCAGACCAGTTATTTTATCGGCGTCATCGGAACGCTCACCTATGCAGACGATGCCTCAGTCGTGGCGACATCGCTGGCCGTCCTGTTTATGAATGTATTTGTGATCCTGGGATCCTTTGCGGGTGGAGCGGCGCTCGATGCCTGGGGCCCGCGACGCCATTTCTTGCTGAGCATCGTCGGCGCGCTTGCAACCGGCACGGCAATCATTGCCTTTGGTGGTGCGACCGGCATTGTCCTGCTCGGCGCGGTGCTCTTAGGCTTTACGATGGGATTTGCCCAACCCATCGCCACATCTTATCCGGCCTACCTCACCGACGACCCCGCCGAACTCAAAGACATCAATTCCGCCATCGCCATGTTCTCAAATGTGAGCATTATCGTCGGACCCACGCTGGGCGGCTTTGTCGCGGCGGCTGCGCCGTCGCGCGCGGTGTTCGTGCTCATGATGCTCTTTACCGTGCTGGCGCTCGTCGCCGGTTGGGGCTTTAGGCCGCAGACCAGCCATGTCGCCGGGCATGCGGATGCCGATTCGGCAGAGGAAGGGGAGCGTGCGGGACAAAGCTCCAACCCCAGCGCATCCTCCCGCGCCACCTTCGCAGCCAGCATCAAGACAGTCTTCACCAACAGCGTTCTCGCCCTGCTGTTTTGCATCATCTTCCTCTCGAACTTTGGCTACGGTGCCTTCGATCCGCTCGAGTCGTTTTTCTATCGCGATGTTCTGCACGTTGGCGTTGAGTGGATGGGCTGGCTCTCGTCTGCCTGCGGTGTCGGCGCGGTGCTGGGTGCCGTGCTCGCGCTCCGCTTGCCGCCGCACCTGGTCAACCTTAAAACGCTGCTCGTGGCGCTTATGTCCGTGGGCCTGGGAAGTCTGCTCTATGTGGGGACACCGTACGTGGGCGTGGCCCTCGTCGGCCAGATCGCCCTGGGTATAGCTTGGGGTGTCGTCAACCCGCTCCACAACACCATTGTGCAGACGACGGCTCCGCTCGAGCAACTCGGCCGTGTGAACTCGGTCATGGGCTTTGGCAATATGTTCGCTGGTGTGGCCCCTCTGGCGATTGCCCCCTGGCTGGCGGCGACGTTTGGCGTGCAGCAGACGCTCGTTGGTGCGGGTATGGTCGTGACGGCAGTTCCTGTGGCGTTGCTGCTGTTTGGACGTCGGCATCTGGATCGTGCCGCAAAGCAGTAAAAACCATCACAACATTCGATGAAAATCGCGATTTTGCCGAATAACGTCGAATGTTGTGATGGTTTGCGCCCCGGGCCAGGCCACCACAAGGGGGGCAGGCACCTTTGTGGCGATCGGGCCCCAACGGCCCGCGCCTTGGTATACCATGTACGCCGTTTGCGAATACCCCCCACACCGCCGCACAACCCAGAAAGGCCCCCCATGGACGCCACCTTCAGCCACATCAAAGCCGTGTTCTGCGATATCGACGGTACGCTGCTCACGAGCCAGCACACGGTGTCCCCGCGCACCGTGGTGGCGATCCGCGCCCTGCGCGAGCGCGGCGTGCTGTTTGGCCTGTGCACCGGGCGTGACGCCCACGCGACCGAGGCCATGTACGAGCTCTGGGGCATCGAAGGCCTGGTGGACGTGCTCGTGGGCTGCGGCGGCGCCGAGGTCATCGACCACGCGCACGACATCAACGAGCTGAGCTATTCGCTGCCGGGCGAGACCATCGCGCGCATCTGCAAGCACATGGCGGACCTTCCGGCAACGCCCGTCTGCCCCCGAGACGGCGTGTTCTACGTGCCCGAGAGCAACGCGTGCGTCGAGCACCTGTCGCGCGTCGACGGCGTGCCCTACCAGGTGGTCGATTTTGCCGAGTTCTTGCGCGAGCCGCAGCCCAAGGTGATGTTTACCATGGCGCCCGAGGTGATGCCGCGGGTGATTGAACGGGCGTCGACGTTTGCAGATAACACTGTTAAGGCGGCGGCCCTGCAGACCACGCAGCGGCTCTACGAGTTCATGGATCCGCGCGTGTCCAAGACGCGCGGCCTTGGGCGCGTGGCGGAGCTCAACGATATGGAGCTCCAGGACATCTGCGTGTTTGGCGATGCGGACAACGACACCTGCATGGTGGCCGACGCCGGCGTGGGCGTGGCTATGGCAAACGGCAGCGACGCCACCCGTACCGCCGCGGACTTTGTAACCGTGAGCAACGACGAGGACGGCATCGCGATCTTTATCGAGGAACATCTGCTGTAGCGCCGGGGGGCAGCCACAAAGAGGGCAGAGCGCCTTTGTGGTGGTTTTCCAAGCGTCCCAACAGTCGATTGTTGGGACGCTTTTTTGTAGCGAGGAGATTTGCGGCCGGTAACATGCGATGCCATTCAAGTGTCGATGTATGAACATATCGGCACACGCTAGTTGTGCAGTAATTGACCAATTAGCTCATAACTAATATTTCCAGGTAGATATACTGCCATTCACGGCGCAATTTTGACCGTTCACAGATTGAGCGGGTTAAAACAAAGTGTTGTACAAACAATGATAAAGTGTCATTTATCTAGATTTGCTAACGAGTTTACCAGCGTCTTTCCGAAATTTAACCCTCGAAAAACAATGCATAGTTTGAATAATTGTCAAGAAGTTAAGGCAACGTAAAGCAAAACTGACATTGTTAGGCTTGCGTTGTTTAAACAAAGAGTAATAATATGCATATCGAGCGCGAGCAATTATAGGTTGCGCGCCCAAGTTTGATGGTGAAAGAGCAAGATCGCGGTCTCTTGGGGAGGAGACATCGATGAAAGCGAATTCGGATAAATCTAAGCAGAGTAATAAAGCGACGCGCCGTGTGCTGGCAGGCGTTTTGTGCGGAGCCTCCGTTTTGAGCCTGGTACTGTCGCTCGTCATGCCTCCGATCTCGCAGGCCATTGCCAACGATGCCCAGACGGTTTCTACCGAGGAAACTGTGATGGGGGGGGTTCCTCAAGTGAGTCTACTGATGTAGGCAACACCAACAACGGGGATACCGAAAACCAGAATAGTGACGATGCTGCGGGCGACGAAGCCGACCCTTCAAATGGTGTTGAGCAGGGTCAGCCTGAAGGTAAGCTGCAGGCCGAAGATGGCGAGTTGTCGGATGGCAATGCCGTAATGCTGGCTGCGGAAGGCGGGCAGACTAAAACGGCATCCACTGAAATACGAACAGCTGACGACTTGAAAAAACTGGCAAATGCAAGCGGTGTTGCTAGCTTCAAGCTTATGAATGATGTCGAGACCGGCGAGACAATCGCGCTTAACAAGGACGGCAGCAATATCACGCTGGATTTAAATGGCTGCAAAATTAAGTATACAAGTCAGAGCCAGCCCCTATTCAACATAACCGGCGGCGCAACGTTGACTGTCAAGGACGGTCAGCAAGTTGCCGCGACAGAGACTACGACTTCTCAAACAAATAAATGCGGCAATCTCGCTTTAATGGAATACGATACTTCCAATGGCATTCCGACTGGCCTTACCTACTACGTAACCGAATCGGTCGCAAGCGGAACCCGTACAACCGAGACTCTTAAGGCGTATAAGGCTCATGTCAAGGGTGCCATCGTGGCGTGCTCAGGCTCAAAGGACTTGAGGCTCATCGTAATCAATAGCGGTGGCCACCTCAATCTTGAGAGCGGCATGATTACGCAGGATAAAAACAACTGTGTCAAAAATTTGGTGTACGCAGCGGGCAGTTCGGCCATCAGCGTGGACGGCGGGTATGTCTGCGGCGGATATTGTCCGGAGGGCGCCGCTGGTGCGGGTATTTCTGTCGAGAACTCAACTCTTGACATCTCTGACGGCGTAATCGCTGGTAACTATGCCCCCAGTGGCGGCGGCGTTTATGCCCTGAATTCTACGGTAAACATGGTTGGCGGTATTATCTCCGGTAACGGTACAAATGATAATGAAGTCGGTTATGGCGCGGGAATTTGTGCTGAGGACTCTATGGTGACCATTACGAATGGTTACATTACTAACAACAAATATCAGTTCTATACCGATGAAGGACACAAAGGTAACGGTTGTCACGGTGGTGGCGGCATTGCTGCCTTTAGCCACAATCAGGGACAGAAAAAAGGCGGTCTGGTTATTAGCGGCGGCTACATCACGGGCAACTACTCTGCCGAGGCTGGCGGCGGCGTTTATGCTGGCGCTTGGAATAAACCTCTTTCCGGGTTTGCGTTTTATGGTGGAATCATCGCCAGCAATGTGGCGCAAAACTCAGAGGGTGGCGGCATCCGTATCGCTGCGCCTACAGTTGGCGAATTTAATGTGAGCGGCAAGAAAGCCTACATCACTAACAATACGACCAATACCACCAACGACTGGGGCGGCGGTGGCGTATTCGTCCAGGGCAGCAGCGACAACAACGTTCAGCCGGCGAGCCTCAATATATATAATGCGCTGATTACCAACAATCATGCCAGTGGCTTTGGCGGCGGGTTTGCCGCTTGCCCGACTGGTAAGACTGCCATTACCGATACCAATGGCATCGCGATTTTCGGTAATTATGACGGTAAACCTGACGGTAGTGGTTATAACCGATCGGGCGGCACCCACGACAAGAACGATGACGCGGATTGGCGCCCTAACCACGAAGGCGGCGAAATAACTGAAGACTTTAAAAAAGCCGGTCACCAGGATCTTTTTCTTATTCGCGATAGTGCTAACGCTGAATCGCTGCCGTATATCGCTGCCGTAACGGGACAGATGCTTGGTGGTGGAGCTGCCAATTGGTCGGGCACGATCGACAAAACACCAACGTCTATCGGCAAGTACGAGGGCGCCCAAGCTAAGTACATGATTGGCCTTAAATCTGAGCCGATTCAGTATGATAAGGATGCTGCTACTGCGGCTGCGTCCCTCTTCATCACGGGCAACCGCTCCAACATCCACGGAGGCGGAGTCATGACCAACGGTGACGTAATCGCTGGCTCCACCACGCAGGTGAACGTGTATTCCAAGATGAAGCTCAACGGCACTAAGGCACTGGAAGGCCGCGCGCTTACTGCGGATGATGCGGGAAAATTCAGGTTCCAACTCTTGGAGCCGGGCGAGAGCGGTGGTGTCCCTAGCTTTAATAATAATGATGATGGCAAATTGCAGCTCAATGGCTGTTCAATAGTTGGCGATGACGATGGGGCCACGAACGACGCTGAAGGTAACTTTGTCTTTGATTTGGGCAGGGTCCACTCCGCTGGAACGAACGTCTACTACCTCGTTGAGGACCCCGGCAACGTTGCGGATCGCGTCCCTGGCGTGGACTACGACCAGACCATCTACAAGATTGAGCTTACAACTACAACCGAAGAGCGGCCGGTGCTGGATATTGATTACATCTACTTTTTAGTTACGAATGTAAGGGTTACTAATCTCAAAAATAATGAGGCGAAAACGTTTACTCCGAACAACGGTAGCGATGTCTCCATTAAGATCACCGATGGCAACACCGACAAGACCTTTACTAATGCATACAAACCCAAGGGCTCTTGGACGCCTCAGGTGACCAAGAAGGTTGATGGTGGCGAGATGAAGGCGTTCACATTCGAACTCGCGAACGAGGACGACCCGAACTTCACCAAACCGGAAACGGTAACAATTAATCCTGATCCTGCGAATGTCAAAACTGAAAAAAACGGTAATGCGACGAGCACGGTCGATTTCAAGTCGAAGACATATAAGCTCACGGACCTTAACAATGGTTCCAAGACCTTCACGTACTATGTGCGCGAGAAGTACGAAAGCTCGACCTATCCGCATTACAAGTTTGATCAGTCGGTCTATAGGTTCAAGGTTGTGGCAAAGGATAACACCCAAGGAGGAATCGACTGTGCGGTGACCTACAGGAAGGGAACCGTTGACCCCGGCGGTACGTGGAAAGACACCGATAATAAGGACCACGAGTTTCCCGACACTACCCCCACCTTCACCAACACCTACTCCACATCTTTGCCCCTTTCTGGTATGTCGGGCGTCACTCTGACGTACCTTGCCGGCGCGGCGGCGCTTTGCGCTGCTGCGGCCTGGATGCACATTCGTCGCAAGGCGAATGCGAAGGGAGGCGAGCGTCGTGAATAAGAAAGTTTGCTCCTTCCCGATCTTGTTTGCGCTGCTCGCCCTCTTGATCGGCACCTGCACGGTTGTGTTCCCCGCATCCGCGCAGGCCGCGCCGAGCGCGACCGGATCCATCACGGTGACAGGCACCGTGGCGCGCTGCTACGACGCCTACCAGATCTTTGACGCCAACGTCGTCGATGACGACAACGACGCCAAGATCGCCACCGACCTTGTCTGGGCAAGCGATGCCGTGCGCGACGCCGCGCTGCCTGTGTTGCACAGCGCCGGCATGCCCAATTCCCAGACCACCGCACAGGAAGCTGCCGAGTGGCTCAACACCGATTCCCGCCTTACGAGCGCGCTGAGCGCACGGCTCGCTCGTTCCCTCCAGAACTCTGGCGCCGTGTCCGTGGCCCTTAACGCGGGTACGGAGGCCAAGCTGCCCTGTGGCTACTGGCTCATCGTCGCCGACGACGACGCCATCGCCCAGGGCGAGGCCGGCACCGCGCCGATTATGGCGCTGGTGGGCGGCAGCGCCGTCACCGTCAAGCCCAAGGCGGCGACCCCCAAGGTCCAAAAGCATGTGCTGGAGGACAGCACCGCCGCATGGCAGAAGGCCGCCGACGCCACGGTCGCCGACGACCTGTACTGGCGCCTCTCTGCCACGGTCCCGGCCGGGCTCACCGCCTACGACACCTACACGGTGCGGTTCGTCGACACCATGAGCGCGGGACTCGACCCCTCTAAGGTGGCCGCGAGCATGCGCGTGTACGTGGCGGCGGGCGCGGACGGCGGCTTCGACGCCGTCTCGGCCGGTAAGGACGGCCGCGCCGGCGTCGAAGCCGCGAAGGGCTGGACCGATATCACGGCCCAGTGCGCCACCAAGGTAGCGGCCGACGGCAAGACCTTCACCGTGCGCACCGGCGACCTGATCGCCGCGCTCGGCGGGGCCGACGCCTTCGCCGCGGGCGCCCGCGTGGTCGCCGTGTACAATGCGCCGCTCAACAGCGCATGCAACCACGGCATCGCGAAGGGCAACCCCAACGAGGTCTACCTGCGCTACCCGCGCTCTCCCTTTGCCGACCAGTCCGGCGACGCCGGCTTCACCCGCACGCCGAGCGACGATGCGTGCGCCTACACCTGGGATCTCGCACTCACCAAGCGCGGCAGCGACGGCGACAAGCCGCTTGCTGGGGCAGTCCTGAGCATCGCCGACGACCGCGGCCGCACGCTGGCGGCCGACGGCACGTGGGATGCGGAGGGCAAGGCCACCGTCACCACGGGCGAGGACGGCCGCGTGACCGTCTCGGGCGTGGACTCGGGCAAGCTGGAGGTCCGCGAGCTCAAGGCGCCCAAGGGCTACACCGCCTTTGAGGGCACGCGCTCCGTGACGGTCAAGGCCGAGGGCCTGGACGTCGACCAGGTGGCCGCCGCCAAGCCCAAGCTCACCATCACGGCCGAGTCGCCCCTGCGCGCCGACAGCGCGGACGGGTCGACGGGCAGCCTGGAGGCGTCGCTCATTAACACGCCCACCGGCACACCCCCTAGCATTACCACCGGAGGCTTTATGCCCTCGACTGGCGATATGGCAATGTACGCCGCGGTCGCCGCAGCGGTCGCCGGAGCCGCGCTCATCGTGGTCGCGCTCCTGGTCAAGCGGGGAGGTGGCAGCCATAAAGAGTAGCTGGCAGCCCCACAGAGAGCGGGGCGAGACGTAGCGAAGTAGATGCTAAGACACAGACAGATGATGATCGATCGAATGAGAACCAACCGGAAAATGGAGGAAAAGAAGATGAGCATGAACAAGAACATCGCACGCCTGGCAGTAACCGCCGGCCTCACCGCAGCTCTGAGCTTCGGCGGCGTCATAGCCCCGGTGACCATGGCGTTTGCTGAGGGTGCGACGGCTACGACCAATAGCATCACGATCAAAAAGAAGAACGATAATGGCAGCGTGAAGTACAAGGCCTACCAGATTTTCGAGGCCGATGTCGTGGATGAGAGCGGCAAGACTGGCAAGACTGACAAGGTCGTTTCGAATGTTAAGTGGGCAACTGGCGTTAATGACAAGACGCAAAAAGCCATTATTGATGCCATCAACGACTATAATAATGATAAAGCAGACGATCTGAAAACCGATGCCAGCCCGCAGGATGTTGCCAATTGGCTGACTGCCAACATTACCGGGACCACAAATACGACGGTTCTCAAAGACACCGATTTGCTCAATACGCTTGCTGGACTGGTTGCGAAGAATGTCAATCCGACTAACCCGACGGGCGTTGGAGTGGCTTCGTTTGGGGCGGATACCAAGGTTTCTTTCGATAAATCTGGTTATTACCTGTTTCTGACTGACGCGGACACTTTGGCTTCGGATGAGTCGACGACCGGCAGCAAGAATACTGCTACTTCGCCGATTTATGCCGTCGTGGGCGCCGGCGATGTAGAGGTTACCGAGAAGACCAGCATTCCTACGGTCAATAAGCAGATTCTCGATGACACTAAGGGCAAGACGGCCGATAACGCTGAAACGGATAGCTGGAAGAACGTGGGCGACGCCTGGATTGGGCAGGTAATCGACTACAGGCTGACTGGTACCGTAGCGGACAATATTACTTCGTATGATAAATATCAGTACGAATTCCAGGATACGCTGAGCAAAGGTCTGGATGTTGTGAAGGATGCCAATGGCAACCCGTTGAATCTTAAGGTTTATATCGTTAAAAAAGACGGCACTCATGCTGAGGTCAAGCATGATGCTAGCAAGGGCTATACGGCAACTGCGACCAAGGCCAAGGATTCCAAGACAGAATTGCTCAAGGTCTCTTTTGCTGACCTTAAGGCCATCGTAGACACCACCAACGCCAGCATTGCAGCCGGTGACATTTCAAATGTCGTTGTGACCTATCAGGCTAAACTCACCAGCGATGCCGAATACACGGCTGCCGGTAACACCAACGAGGTCAAGCTTGTCTACTCCAACGATCCCATGTCTAACGGCACCGGCACTTCCGAATCGAAGAAGGTCGCTGATTACGTCTTCGGCTTCGATGTCACTAAGATCGACCCGGATAACTCGTCTGCGAAACTCGATGCTGGCTTTACGGTCAAAATGATTAAGGAAGGGTCCGATAACAGCGTTGAAAAATGGTTGAAGCAAGACGGCAGCTTCAGTAATGACGTAAATGACGCTTACACGTTTGAAACTACGGAGGCTGGCAACAAGGTCTCTATTCCCGGACTTGTTGCAGGCACATATCTGATTTCTGAGAGCAAGACACCTGCGGGCTACAACACCATTGCCGACTTCGAAATCACGGTGGCGCCTGAATACAATACAGACGGCACGCTTAAAGAGCTCAAAGTGACGTCCAATTCCAGCATGGCCGCTCCTGCGACTGGTGGAAATGTGACCACGACCAAAATCCCCGTCACCATCCAGAACAAGAAGGGCTCCAACCTCCCGCTGACCGGTCTCAACGGCGTGACCTTCACCTGGATCGCTGGTGGCGCGGTGCTGTGCATCGGCGTGGCTCACCTCATCCGCAGCCGTAAGCAGGCCGAGGAGTCCGAGCAGGAGTAACGCTCACTCACCCATCCCTTTGGCAGGTGGGATGTGATGGCCATGAGACTTGCGGACACTTTTCTCGTCCATCCACGTTCTTGCTTTGCCATTCTCTTTTCGGGGCAGACTCCGCACTGGAGTCTGCCCCGTTCTTTTGGGATAACGCAGCCAGCCTCCATCGTCCGATGCGGGCACGTTCGTCATCGCGTTTCTTGACTCGTATGAGGTTCGGTTTAAGGTCCGTAGGCGCACGCGCGGTACGGACGGTAGAAGGCATTTGCGCCGCAACAAGCGCAAATAAGAATGCCCGGGGGTCGGATCCCGGGCATTTAACAAAAGCTGAAAACTAGGCCGCCCGCGCTCTCGTACACTTACGCGGGGTGCGTCGTTTCCTGTAGCTATTCTATCCCGAATCGTTTCGCCGATTCGGGACATTTTGAAAACGCAAACACGTCGGGCAAATCCGGACAATGCGGCCAGGCTCCGCTGGGCGAGGAACCGTGTGTAACTATCGAACAAATGTTTGTCAAAATCGCGTTTACCAGGCGTGGGTGCATACACTCGCAGTAAAATATCCTTGCGACGCATCCCGTGCGCGGGCGGCCGACGACTCGATCGGAGGTCCCCAAATGCTGAAATTCCTTAACGCGCTCGCCGCCCTCGCGGCGGTTGGCACGTTCGTCATCGCGTTTCTCGACTCGTATGAGGTTCGGTTTAAGGTCCGTAGGCGCACGCGCGGTGCGGACGGTAGAAGGCATTTGCGCCGCAACAAGCGCAAATAAGAATGCCCGGGGTTCGGAGCCCGGGCATTTAACAACGTCGGAAACTGGTCGCCCGCGCTCCTAAGTACTTACGCGGGGTGCGTCGTTTCCTGTAGCTATTGTATCCCGAATCACCCCGCCGATTCGGGACATTTTGAAAACGCAAATATGGGCTTAGGCACGAACGGTATCTCATTAATTCCGAAAATTATGTATAATTCCAATACAAACTGGAATCGAACGAAAACAAAGGAAATGAACGAAGCGCTAATCTACTTACAAGAAGCACTAGGCCTTTCCGCCAAGACCAAAACTTGGCCTGGATCCGCACACTTGCCGCTGCATCTGCGGACGATTGAGGTCCGCGCTGTTGACGCAAACGGTTTTTCGTTTTTGCTTGCAAGTTTGCCTACTGGCGTCGGGCTTCCCGAGGCTAAGAGAGTCTATAGTCAGCTAGCCTTGCGCGCGGAGACTCCTGTTGTCGTTTCGTTTCCTGATGCCGATGCACGTCAGCGCAAAGCATTGATCGCACAAGGGATTCCCTTTGTCTGCCCAGGCAGACAGGCTTTTCTTCCATTTATGGGCACAGCCTGCACGGAGAGGGGCGGTGCCCGGTTTCGCAACCACGCGACCAAGATGTCACCCAACGCGCAGGCTGCCGCAATCTGGGGAGCAGCCCAGGAGCCATATCGTCCCTATGACCTTTGTCGTGCGCTTGGGATTTCGGCAAGCCGCGCGAGTGAGGCCATAACCGAGCTTGTTGACAGGGGGCTCGCGAGACGCGAGCGTCGCGAGCGGCGTGTCTTCGTGTTCCCTGTTGCCGTTGATCTTCTGCTCAGCGAGCACATGGCAGAGCTCTCCTCGCCTGTCTCAAAGGTCTTTTTTGCAAGGAAGACGCAGCAGATCGACTATCTTGTTGACGCCGGGGAGACGGCGCTCGCTGCGCGTTCGATGCTCGCTGCGCCGGGCATGGAACAAAAGGCCGTCTTAAAAAGTGCATGGCGTCAACTGAGCGACCTCGAAGTCGCAGATGGGGAGTTGCCGGATAACGAAACGGCGATGATCCAAGTGTGGCGCTATGCACCCGTGTTTGCCGGCTCCTCCCGTGTCGACGACATTTCGCTTGCGCTATCTTTGGCGGCAATCGACGATGAGCGAATTCAGCTCGAAGTCGATCGCATTTTTGGAAAGGAATATCCATGGCAAGAAGCGCTGTAGAAGGTCTCCAAGAATTCGAACTGTAGGCGGCGTTTCGGTCCTAGTTGCGTTGTCCGGCGTGGAGGCTCGCAATTCGGCTATTATTTGTTTAGACAACTTGAGTTGTAGAGGAGTGACCGGCGATGGTGCAGGGCGCCAAACATATGAAGAGCAATAACGCCGCGGCCAACGGCGGCTCAAGCCCTCAGCCCAAACCTCAACAAAAGCCCAAGCGCCGCCGCAAGCGGCTGCCGCGCTGGGCCGACCGTCTCATCACCATCGTCATCATCCTTATTGGCGTGGGCCTTATGACCTGGCCGTGGATCTTGGACCGGCTCGAGGCCTCGGGCGTGTTCAACCAGATCAGCACCGTGTCCAGCACCGTGGACGCGCTCTCTGCCGAGGAGCGCGAGCGCATCTTGCTGCAGGCGCGCTCCTATAACGAGCAGCTGGCGGGCGAGGCCACCGAGCTTCCCGCCGACCAGATCGAGCCCTACGCCCAGCAGCTCATCTTTGACCGCGACCCCATGATGAGCTGGGTCGAGATCCCCTCCATCGACGTGAGCATGCCTATCTACCACGGCACGAGCGAAGAAGTCCTCATGGCGGGCGTCGGCCACCTGGAGGGCACGAGCCTGCCGGTGGGCGGCACCTCGACGCATTGCGTGCTCACCGCGCACTCGGGTATGCGCAACCTGAGCATGTTCGACGACATCCACTCGCTGGAGCCCGGCGACCTGGTGCTGCTGCACACCATGAACAAGACGCTCGCCTACAAGATGGTGGACTCCGAGGTGGTGCTGCCTGAGGAGATGGAGTCGCTGACCATCGAGCCTGGCGCCGACAAGGTGACGCTCGTCACCTGCACGCCCTACGGCGTGAACGACCATCGCCTGCTGGTGCATTGCGTGCGCACCAAGTACAACAAGAAGGACGTCGACAAGCAAAAGTCGCTGGCCGGGCGCCACTGGGGCAAGCGCGAGTTTGCCGTGCTCATCGTGGTCGTAGCCATTGTGCTGTTGCTGCTGGACATCGTGATCCACGCGGTCCGTAAGCGCCGCAAGGCCAAGGCCTCGGCATAAGACATCGTTCAGAACCACCACAATGGGGACAGGTACCTTTGTGGTGGTCGGAGCTTCCAAACCATCACAACATTCGATGAAAATCTCGATTTTGGCGAAAAGCGTCGAATGTTGTGATGGTTTTCGTTGTGGGCGGGACGGTTTTTGCATTGTGACGATGCAGATTTTGCTGCATAACCGCCGGGACGCATCCGCCGCCCTCGTTACGTTTTCGCTGCATTTGGGTAAAGCACCTGCTCCAAGCGGCGTTGGCTTGTATACTAGAGCGGTTTATCTGTTATGCGGAAGGGAGCGCCTATGGCACTCAGCGAGAAAGACGTGCGCGGCATCGCCGAGTACGCAAAGATCGCACTGACCGATGACGAGCTCACCCAGATGACGTCCTACATGAATGACGCCGTCCAGATGCTCGAGCCCGTCCTGCAATATGACTTACCCGACGTGGAGCCCACGTTCCATCCCATCGGAAGCCTGTCCAACGTGATGGGCGACGACCTGCGCGAGCCCGAGCGCGACCTGCCGCTCGACGTCGCGCTCGAAAACGCCGGCAGCGCGCGTGAGCGCTACTTCCGCGTGCCGTCCATTTTGGGAGAGGGGGAGAGCGAATAATGGCGCTAAGCTTCGATTCCCTTACCGCCGCCCAGATTGCCGCGGGCGTTGCCGCCGGCGACTTTACCGCTACCGAGGTGGCCCAGGCCTCCCTTGCTGCCATCGAGACACGCGAGGGCGGGGTCCAGGCATTTTTGCAGATAGCGCCCGAGCTCGCACTTGAGGCCGCCGCCAAAATCGACGCCCGCCGCGCCGCCGGCGAGGTCCTGCCCCCGCTCGCGGGCGTGCCGCTGGCCATCAAGGACAACATGAACCTCGTGGGCACGCGCACCACCTGCGCTTCCCGCATGCTCGAGAACTACCAGAGCGTCTACACCGCCACCTGCGTCCAGCGCATGCTGGATGCCGGCTGCCTGCCCATGGGCAAGGCCAACATGGACGAGTTTGCCTTTGGCAGCTCCACCGAGAGCTCGGCGTTCCACCGCACCAACAACCCCTGGGATACCGAGCGCGTGCCCGGCGGCTCTTCGGGCGGCTCCGCTGCCGCCGTCGCCGCGGGCGAGGTCGCGCTCTCGCTGGGCTCGGACACCGGCGGCTCCATTCGCCAGCCGGCGTCGCTGTGCGGCGTGGTGGGCTTTAAGCCCACGTATGGCGCCGTGAGCCGTTACGGCGTGGTCGCCTTTGGCTCGTCGCTCGACCAGGTGGGGCCCTTTGGCCGCACGGTCGAGGATGTCGCGCTGGCCATGAACGCGCTTACCGGCGCGGGCCACGATCCGTACGACTGCACCAGCCAGGATTGCGCCGTCGACTTTACCGAGCATCTCAACGACAGCATCGAGGGCAAGCGCGTGGGCATCATCCCCGCGTTTATGGAGGCCGAGGGCCTGACGCCCGAGGTCAAGGCCGCTGTTCAGCGCGCCGCCCAGGAGCTGCAGAACCAGGGCGCCGAGCTGGTCGAGGTCGACCTGCCGCACCTGGATGCCGCCATCGCCGCCTACTACGTCATCGGCCCGGCCGAGGCGTTCTCCAACCTGGCCCGCTTCGACGGCATTCGCTACGGCTATCAGGAGGAGGGCTGCGCCAACCTGTCCGACCAGAGCTCGCTTTCGCGCGCCCACGGCTTTGGCGCCGAGGCCAAGCGCCGTCAGATGCTCGGCGCCTACCTGCTGAGCTCGGGCGTGTACGACAAGTACTACTACGCTGCGCAAAAGGCCCGTACGCTCATCACGCGGGACTACGACGCCGCGTATGCCAAGGTGGACACCATCCTCATGCCAGCCTCGCCGCGCACGGCCTTTAAGTTTGGCGAGATCAGCGACCCCACGCAGATGTACCTCTCCGACCTGTACACCATCTCGCTCAACATTTGCGGCAACGGCGGCATCTCGGTGCCGCTGGGCCTGGGCGAGGACACTCAGCTGCCCGTTTCTGCTCAGCTGGTGGGCCCGGCGTTTAAGGACCGTCAGCTGCTCACGTTTGCCCGCGCCCTGGAGCGCGGCTTTGCCGATGCCGCCACGGGCGCGCCCGTGCTTTCCGTCGCGCCCGATTTTGCCGGGAAGGGAGGCGAGCTGTAATGAAGGAGCTTTCCGAGGTCCTGCAGGATTGGGAGGCCGTGATCGGCCTGGAGATCCACACCGAGCTCACCGCACTCGATACCAAGATGTTCTGCAACTGCAAGCTCAGCCACGATGACGAGCCCAACGCCAACGTGTGCCCGGTGTGCCTGGGCCTGCCCGGCGCCCTGCCGGTGCCCAACAAGCGCGCTATCGAGAGCATCGTCAAGGCGGGTCTGGCCACCAACTGCGAGATCCAGCGCCACTCGATGTTCTACCGCAAGCACTACTTCTATCCCGATATGGCCAAGAACTTCCAGACCACGCAGGGTCCGGTCGCCTTTGCCATGTACGGTCACCTTGATCTGGATGTGACCGGTCGCGGTGCCGCCGAGCGCCCCGAATGCGCGTTTGGCGAGGCCGAGGCCCAGAGCCTGGCGAGCGCCTCGGCCAACGCCGAGGGCTTGTCCACGTCCATGACGTCGACCATGCGCGAGGGCAACCAGCGCGCCGGCCACCTGGCCAGCTATGACGCGTCCAACTTGCAGATGCCCGAGCGTCGCGAGGACGGTTCCTACACGGTGCCCATCCGCATCCTGCGCATCCACATGGAGGAGGACGCCGCCAAGATGGTCCACGTGGGCGGCGCCGAGGGCCGCATTACCGCCGCGGCCGAGTCGCTCGTCGACTACAACCGCTGCGGCACGCCGCTGATCGAGCTCGTCACCGAGCCCGACCTGCGCACGCCCGAGGAGGCTCGCCTGTTTATGGAGAAGCTCCGCCGCATCTTTGTGACGCTGGGCATTTCGGACTGCTCCATGGAGAAGGGTTCCATGCGCTGCGATGGCAACGTGTCGCTGCGCCGCCGCGGCGAGACCAAGCTGGGTACCAAGACCGAGCTCAAGAACCTCAACTCGTTTAAGAGCCTGCATGACGGCCTTGCCTACGAGATCTGCCGTCAGGCCGAGGTGCTCGAGGAGGGCGGCATCATCTATCAGGAGACCCGCCACTGGGAGCCCAGCCGCAAGCGCACCGTGGTCATGCGTGTGAAGGAAACGGCCGACGACTATCGTCTGTTCCCCGATCCCGACTTGGCTCCGTTCGACCTGGACGACGAGTTTATCGATCGTTGCCGTGGCGAGATCCCCGAGCTGCCCGATGCCAAGCGCGCTCGTTTTGAGGCCGACTTTGGTATTAAGGCGACCGATGCCGAGCAGATCGCGGGCGACCCCGAGTTTGCCGAGTTCTTTGAGGCTGCCGCTGCCGGTATGGCTGGCAAGGAGGCCCAGACGGTCGCAAACCTGCTGGTCAACGAGATGATCGCCTACCTTAAGAGCGCAGGCGTGTCGCTCGCCGAGTCCGGCATCGCGCCGGCTCAGGTAGCAGCGCTGGCCAAGCTGCTGGTGACCGATGCCATCAGCTCCAACCAGGCGCACGAGGTCTTTGAGGCCATGGCCCAGACCGGTGACGATCCCAACAAGATCGTCGACGAGCGTGGTATGCGTCAGGTGAGCGATGCCGGTGCGTTGCAGCCGATCGTGGACGAGGTGCTGGCAAACTGTGCCGAGCAGGCGCAGCAGTATCGTGACGGCAACCAGAAGGTCATCGGCTTTTTGGTGGGCCAGTGCATGAAGGCGAGCCGCGGCAAGGGCAACCCGAAGCTCTTCAACGAGTTGCTGAGAACGTCGCTCTCGTAAGCGGGAACCCGGGAGCCCCGGCAGGGCGGGTGCTTCCTCAAAATTTCAAACAGTCCTGCGCAAGACGAAGGCCACATTAAGTGGCCTTCTTTGCGTGCGGAACTCATTTTGAGCAAGCACCCGCCCTGCCGGGGCTCCCGGGTTCTGCGACGACTCGGCCGTTCGGGTCAGGTGGGCTGAATGGAATAGAGTGAATGGGGGTGCCGTCGGCACGCCCATTGTTTTGAAGGGAACTCATTGAGAGGCAAGGCCCTGCGCCCGGCCCCTCGGTTTCGTGACGACTCGGCCGTTCGGGTCAGGCGGGCTGAATGGAATAGAGTGAATGAGGGTGCCGTTGGCGCCTTCATTCTTTATATATGTTGGGAGCGCCAGGTGGTGGGGGTGGTGCCGGTGTGTTGCTTGAAGGCTTGGGCGAAGGCGGCCTGCTGAGGGTAGCCTAGACGCTCTGCGACCTGCGCTATCGTGAGCGAGCTATCGGCCAAAAGGTCCTGTGCTCGTTCCATACGGCGTCTGCGAATGTAGACGCCCAGGGACTCGCCAGTTTGGGCTTTAAAGGTGGCGCATAGCTTGGAGCGGCTTGTGTAGAGCCTCTCGGCCACCTCGTTGATACCCACACGCCTGCCTTTGTCGAGCGCGCGCTCAATCATTACCGTTGCTTCCTCGGCAATGGTCACGCTGGCGCGTGTGTCTGCCGCCTGCTGCGCCTGCTTGTGGGCCGCGCGCGAACAGGCGAGCTCCGCGACCATGGTCTCCACGATGCCTTGCATATAGACGTGTCCGCCTACGGTGCGGGCGCGTTCCTCGTTAATCCGACGCAGCGTGTGGCAGATGGCAGACGTCGCCTCCTCGTGCCATGGCTCGGCAAACGCCTCGAAGATTCCCGCGAACTCGGTGGGATAGCGGTGCTCCAGTTCGTCAAAATAACCGGGCAAAAAGAGGACCGAGCGCGAGTGGTAGAGCTGCCCTGCAAATAGCGGGCTTAGCTCCTCGCCGCAGCTGTCTTGGACAAAGCTGCAGATCGCGCTGTTCGGCCACGGCCCATGCAGCGGCTTGAGGTTCGCAGGCGTTATGCCGGCTTCGGGCATGCACCTGAGCGTGGGCGCGCTGACTTCGCTCACGCACGCGTACGGTTCGGGCGTGTATTCGGCTAGGTGCATGTTGTGCGTCGGGGTAATGAAATGCTCCATGACGATGCAGGTGGGGGAGAGGGGCATGATCCATGCGCGTCCGTGCGCCCGATCGTTTGCCACCTCACCGGTAAAGACGGCGCCCTTGCCGGAGAACTCCAAGCCAAACTGCTCAAACTGCGGTGCGTAGAGCTCGGTTATATCGGTTGCCGCCCGCCGCATTTTCAAAAGCGTCCCCTTCCTTTGCGGAAACGTCCACGCCTGGCCCAATTGTGTGCCTCGGCTAACACGCCCATGATAAGTTTCTTACGGTTAACTCTCAAGCCGTTAGAAAGGAATCTCATGGCAAAGGGATCAAAAAAGGAAGGCGGCGGCATCGGCGAGCTACTTGCATATGCCGGTGACCGTAAATTCCTAACGTATTTGGGCATGGCCCTCTCGGCGCTCTCGCAGCTGCTGAGCTTTGGCCCGTTCGTGTGCATTTGGCTTGTCGCGCGCGATCTGATCGCCGTGGCACCTAACTGGAGCGAAGCCTGCGGCATCGCGACGTATGGCTGGTGGGCTGTGGGCTTTGCCCTGGCAAGCATCGTGATTTATTTCGTGGGGCTCATGTGCACACACCTATCCGCGTTTCGTTGCGCGTCCAATATCCGCAAGGCTACGAGCGAGCATCTGCTTAAGCTGCCGCTCGGCTACTTTGACACGCACGCCACCGGTGAGCTGCGCCGTATCGTAGACGGATGCGCCGCCTCAACCGAGACACTGCTCGCGCACATGCTGCCCGATATCGCCGGCGCCACCGCCATGGTCGCAGGTCTGCTCGTGCTGCTTTTCGCCCTCGATTGGCGCTTGGGCGCGGCATGCCTAATCTCGGTCGTCGTTTCGTTTTGCGCCATGGCCACCATGATGAGCGGCAAGGGCGCCGAGTTCATGAAGGCCTACATGGGCGCGCTGGTCAAGATGAACAAGACCGGTACCGAATACGTACGCGGCATTCCCGTGGTCAAGGTGTTTCAGCAGACGGTCTATTCCTTTAAGGCGTTCCACGACGCGATCGCCGAATACGCCGACATGGCACAAAGCTATGCGGGCACGTTTTGCCGAGGTCCGCAGGTACTCAACCTTACCGCGCTCAATGGTCTTGTGACATTCCTGTTGCCCGTGGCGTTGCTGTTGGCGCCGGGCGAGACGGACTTTGCACGCTTTATGACCAACTTCACGTTTTACGCGATATTTTCGGCCGTGGTACCGACGGCCATGACCAAGCTCATGTTTGTGGGCGAGGCCTCTCAGATGAGTGCCGATTCGCTGGCTCGCATTCGAAGCGTCATGGATTCCAAGCGGCTCTCCGTGCCTGCCCAGCCCAAGCACTCCGCCGGTAGCGATGTGTGCTTTGAGGACGTGAGCTTTACGTACGAAGGTGCCGAAGCACCTGCCGTTAGCCATGTGAGTTTCAGCGTTCCCGCTGGTAGCACCCTCGCCCTGGTGGGTCCCTCGGGCGGCGGTAAGTCAACCTGCGCCAGCCTGATCCCGCGTTTTTGGGATGTTTCCGCAGGCCGTGTGCTCGTAGGCGGTGTGGACGTTCGCGATATGGATCCGCACGAGCTTATGGACCAGGTCGCCTTCGTGTTCCAGACCAACCAGCTGTTCCGGCAAACACTTGCCGATAACGTGCGCGCTTCCAAGCCTACGGCCACTGACGACGAAGTGCGTGCGGCCCTCTCCGCAGCTCAGTGCGACGACATTGTGGCCAAGCTCCCGCGGGGTATTAACACCATGCTCGGTGCCGGCGGAGCATATCTTTCGGGCGGCGAGGTCCAGCGCGTGGCACTCGCCCGCGCGATCCTTAAAGACGCGCCTATCGTGGTGCTCGACGAGGCCACAGCGTTTGCCGACCCCGAGAACGAGGCGCTCATCCAGCGTGCCTTTAGCAAACTGGCGGCGGGTCGCACAGTCATTATGATCGCGCACCGGCTTTCGACCGTGGTGGGGGCCGACAAGATCGTGGTGCTCAACCAAGGTAGCGTGCAGGAGACTGGCACCCATGCCGAGCTACTGTCCCAAAACGGTCTATACGCCAAGATGTGGGCCGAATACGAACAGGCCGCGAGCTGGAAGATCACTGCTGCCGCGGATGCCGCCGTCACGAAGGGAGGCGAGGCCTAAATGTTCGCCTCATTCCAAAAGAAGTACTTCCTATCCGATAAAGGCGTCGCCGGCGTACAACGCGGCATTTTCTGGACCGCGCTCACCAATCTCATTACCATGGCCGGCATGGGCTTATTGTTCCTGGTCATGGCCGGTTTTGTCGAACATCTCGCCACCGGTGCCGACCTGCCGGATGCCCTGCCGATTGTGGGCGGCCTCCTGGTCTTTTTCGTGTTGCTCTTTGCCTCTAACTGGCAGCAGTATTACTACACCTACTGCATCTTTTACGAGGAGTGCGGCAAGCAGCGTATGGAGATTGCCGAGCGCTTTCGCAAGCTGCCGCTGTCGTTTTTTGGCCGTCGTGATCTGGCCGATTTAACCGAGACCATCATGGGCGACGTCCAGGCCATGGAGCACGCCTACAGCCACGTGCTGGGAGAGCTTTGGGGTGCCATCATCGCAAGCGCCATTGTGTTCGTGGCGTCGCTGTTCTTTTGCTGGCAGCTGGCGATCGCGGCGTTTTGGAGCGTGCCCGTGGCCTTTGCCGTGCTGTATCTAACGCGCGGCCCCATGACCCCGGTGTTCGACCATGTGCGCGCCGAGAAGGTCAAGGTTACCGAGGCGATCCAGGAGACGCTTGACTGCGTGCGCGAGATCCGCGCCACCAACCAGGAGGCTCATTATCTTGAGGGGCTCAACGCCGTGATCGATGCCGAGGAGCGCGAGACCACCAGAGGCGAGCTCGCCAATGGGCTTTTGGTCAACTCCGCCTTTGCCATCCTGCGCCTGGGGATTGCCACCACGTTGGTCACGGGCGCTGCGATGGTCGCCTCCGGCCAGGTCGACTTTTTGATGATGTTTGCCTTTCTGCTTATGGTGAGCCGCATCTATGCGCCCTTTGATCAGGCGCTGATGCTGATGTCCGAGCTGTTTGCCGCCGAGTCGTCGGCCAAGCGCATGCGTTCCATCATGGAGGAGCCCGTGGCGCGGGGCAGCGAGCAGTTTGAGCCCGTAGGCCACGATGTGGTGTTCGATCACGTGGCATTTGGCTATGGTGCGGGCGAGGACGGCCGCGCCGGCGAGAAAGTTCTTACCGATGTGAGCTTTACCGCCAAGGAAGGCGAGGTCACGGCACTGGTCGGTCCTTCGGGTTCCGGTAAGTCTACGGTGAGCCGCCTGGCCGCACGCTTTTGGGATGCCACCGAAGGCACGGTCACCGTGGGTGGCGTGGATGTTGCGAGCGTGGATCCCGAGGTGTTGCTGCGCGACTACACCATTGTGTTCCAAGACGTGCTGCTCTTTGACGACACGGTGATGGGAAACATCCGTCTTGGTCGTCGCGATGCCACCGATGAGGAAGTGCTTGCTGCCGCGCGTGCCGCCAACTGCGACGAGTTTGTGAGCCGCATGCCGCAGGGTTATGACACCATGATCGGCGAGAACGGCTCCAAGCTGTCCGGCGGTGAGCGCCAGCGCATCTCCATCGCCCGCGCGCTGCTCAAAGACGCCCCGATTGTGTTGCTGGACGAGGCAACAGCGAGCTTGGATGTGGAGAACGAGACCGTGGTTCAGCAGGCGCTCTCCCGTCTGCTTGCAGGTAAGACGGTTATCGTTATTGCCCACCGTATGCGTACGGTGGAAAATGCCGACAAAATCGTTGTACTCAAGGATGGTGTGGTTGCCGAGCAGGGCACTCCGGCGCAGCTCAAGGCGGCAGGTGGAGAATTCGCCCGCATGGTGGCGCTGCAAAAGGAAGCAGCTACCTGGCAGTTGTAAGAAGGGGCAAAGGGACAGTCCCTTTCTCACATTGACAATCGGTTACTCCGCATCGTTAATTTTCAAAAGGTTAGCCATGGCTGACCTAGATAGTTAGATAAAATTGAGATATTTCAAAAGCGTGCTCGAGCAAACTTGTTTACTCGGGTGCTGAAGCACCATGCCGCGTCCAATGCGGCAAAAGGGAGAAGCAACATGAAGAAGTCGACGTTCAATACCCTGCTTGTCGGTGGCGGTTTTCTGCTTGGCACGGCCGGCATCAAGCTGCTTACCAGCGCTCCGGTAAAGAATGCCTGCGTGCAGGGTATCGCGTGCGGCATGCGCATCAAGAACGGCTACCAGGACATGGTCGAGCAGGCCAAGGCTAATGTCGACGACATGGTTGCCGAGGCTGCTTACATCACCCAGAGCGAGGCCGCTGCTGACGAGGCAGCCGAGTAACGCTCCCAGGCACAAACTATGAGATTCTCGATTATTAGCGAGATCCCCGGCAGGACCCGTCTTCAATTGGCGGGTCCTGTGCCAGAGAGCGATCTCGATGCACTTCTTAAGCTCAGCGGCGAAATCGATGGTGTGCGCAAGGTGCGCGTATATGGCCGCATCGGCCAGATGGCACTCGAATACGACGAGTCGCGCCGCGATGCCGTGCTGGCCGCCGTCGGTGCGCTCGACGCTCAGGCCATTGCCGACGCAAAGACGGGTTACGTGATGCAGCTTGAGCCGCGCAAGCACAAACTCGTTATGGACCTGGCGACACTCGTCGGTGCCCATTACGCACGTCGCTGGTTCTTGCCCACGCCACTGCGCGCGGTGTTTGTCGTGGCCGGTTACATGGCCTTTTTGCGTGCCGCCCTCCGTGAGCTCGCGCAGCCGCGCCTGACCGTTCCCGTGCTCGACGCTTCGGCCATCGGTATCTCGTTTGTCAAACGTGATGTCGACACCGCGGGCCAGACGATGTTCCTGCTCAACGTGGGCGAGCTGCTCGAGGACTACACCCGTGCCATGAGCGAAAACGAGCTCATCAACTCGCTGCTCGACGTGCCCGATAAGGCACAAAAGGTCGTCGGCGATACCGAGGTAAGCGTTGCCGCGACCGAGCTTGAGCCCGGCGACTTGGTGGCCGTGCGCACTGGCATGTCCATTTGCATCGACGGTGTTGTCGAGCAGGGGAGCGCTATGGTCAACCAGGCGACCCTGACCGGCGAGCCGCTGGCCGTCGAGCGCAGCGTGGGCGACGACGTGTTCGCCGGTACCGTCGTGGAAGATGGCAGCATCTTGGTGCGCGTGCGCGCCAATACGGCTCAAACCAAGCTCCGCTCAATCGTCTCACTCGTGCAGACGGCCGACTCGCTCAAGTCCGAGGGCCAGTCGCACATGGAAGACCTCGCCAACAAGATCGTCCCGTGGAACTTCCTGCTCGCGGGCCTGGTTGCGCTTACCACCCGCAGCCTCATCAAGACCTCGGCGGCGTTGATGGTCGACTACTCGTGCGCACTCAAGCTTACGGGCTCCGTTGCCGTCATGACCGCTATGAGCGATGCCGCCAAGATGGGCGTCATGGTCAAGGGCGCGAAGTACTTTGAGTCGTTTGCCAAAGCCGACACCATTGTGTTTGATAAGACTGGCACGCTTACCGAGGCGCAGCCGCGCCTGGCTTGCGTGCTCACCACCGATGGCTGGAGCGAGGACGAGGTCCTGCGTCTTTCCGCTTGCTTGGAGGAGCATTTCCCGCATCCGGTGGCGCGTGCCGTGGTCAACGCCGCCCGCGAACGCGGGCTTGAGCACCGCGAGCGCCATGCCGCCGTCGAGTACATCGTGGCGCACGGCATCGCTTCGTCCATCGAGGGGCGTCGCGCCATCATCGGTTCCGCGCACTTTGTATTCGAGGATGAGGGCGCGCAGCTCGAGTCCGACATCAAGGAGCAAATCGAGCTCCAGATGCAGGGCCTGTCGCCGCTGTATCTGGCGGTCGATGGCAAGGTCGTCGGCGTGCTCGGCATCGAGGATCCGCTCAAGCCCGGGGTCCGTGAGGCCATCGCCGACCTGCATGCGCTGGGCGTCAAGCATGTCGTTATGCTCACGGGCGATTCCGAGCGCACGGCCGAGCGCATTGCTCGCGAGGCAGGTGTCGACGAGTTTAAGGCCGAGCTGCTGCCCGAGGACAAGTACGCGTATGTGGAGCGCATTAAGAGCGAGGGACGCCACGTTGCCATGGTGGGCGACGGCGTCAACGATTCGCCGGCGCTCGGTTTGGCCGACGTGGGCCTGGCGATGGGTGGCGGAAGCGATATCGCCAAGGAGGTCGCCGATATCATCCTGACCGATACGGATCTCGCCGCGATCGTGCGCCTGCGCCGCATGAGTCAGGGCCTCATTGATCGTCTGACGAGCTCCTATTCTAAGGTGATGCTCACTAACTCGGCGCTGTTGGCACTGGGCATTACCGGAACGATTACCCCGCAGGCGTCGTCGCTGCTGCACAACGGCTCGACGATTGCCTACAGCCTGAGCAACGCCAAGGCGTACCTGCGTTAGCAGACGTGTTCGCCCACGTTATCTGGCCTGCGCCCAGACGGCATCGGTGTCGTCTGGGCGCAGGCCTTTTGCGTTTGACCATGTGCTAGCTTCTCTATATAGTGTTGCTAGCAGGGATAGCAATTGAAGGGAGCGGGATCGACGTGGGTGCTGTTAGCGGCATGGCGCAGGTGAACGTTCGCGTAAATCGCCAGGTCAAGAACCGTGCCGAGGAGGTGCTGCAGCTTTCGGGCAGGTCGCTGCCCGGGCTCATCAAAAAGGTGGTGGCCAAGGTCGCGCAGGGTGGCGGGCAGTGCGAGGAAGTGCTTGCGGCCGTCGACGACCGGCAGCAGACCGTCGCGCCCGATACTCCGTTCGCCGCATCATGGGCGGCAGCGGACCAGCTTTACGCGGACCTGGGCATCGCTACCTCGTCCGTATCCGATGCCCGCGATTGGGACACAATCTATTCCGAAGCCATGGACGAGCGCTATCGCCAAAAGGGGATGATCCTGTGAGCGGGGCTCCTCTCAAAATAATGGTGGACGCCAACGTATGGGTTGATTCATTTTGCGTCGACCATGCCGAGTCGCTTGCCGCGCGTGCGTTTATTGGGCGGGCGACGGAATCGGGCGCAACGTTGCTCTTTCCGGTGCATATCGCCAAGGACGTGCTGTACGTTGTCCAGCACGAACTGAAGCGTAGCGTTCTTGCCAGCGGGGGAGCGCTCGACGAGGCTTCTGCCCGCGCGATTGGCGATGCGGCGCTGGCGTTTGTTCGGAATATGACCGAAAACGCCACGGCCGTGGGTGCAGATGCGTCGGACCTTTGGCTGGCCGACAAATACTTAGCGCTCCATCGCGATTACGAGGACAACTTGGTGCTCGCCGCATGCAAGCGCGCGCAGGTCGATTACTTGGTGACCAACGATCGAAAACTGCTCGAACATGCCGATCTTGCAGCAAAGACCCCGCGCCAAATGATGCCGATTCTGGCTTTGGCCGAACGCGGCGGCGCGGCTATCGGTTGATGCGAACTGTTTGCGGGCCTCTTGGACGACGATGCGCCAAGGGGCCCGCGTCTGCTATTTACAAAAGCTCGGCCTTAATGGCGGGACTTTCTGCGAGCTGCTCGGCTGCCTTTTCGTCGGAGCTGTCGAGTGCTGCCAGACTGCGGTAGACCCACTCGTTGACCTGGGTGTTCTTGACGCCTGCGGTCTGCATAAGGGCACCTACCTCGCGGATTGCTGCGAGCAGATTGGCCTTGGGACCCGCGAGCTCGACCTCGATGCCGTGGTAGGCGGTCACGCCGCGGTTCTCGCTCACGTGGTCGATAAAGCCCTCGACGGTCTCAAGCTGCTGGGCGAGAGCCGCATCATCGTCAGCGTCCAGCGCGACGAGTGCGTTCGATACCGTGAGGGCGGGATGTCCGCAGGGGACAAAGCCCTCGATGACATCCATAGCTTCGGTAATGGTTGAGCCCAGGCCTGCGAGGGCATTGACGAGTTGCTGCTTGGTATCCATAACGGTCCTTTCGACGGGTCAATTTTGCTTGGCGAAAATATACGTGATGCGATCGGTAACAAAAGTGCGAAGTGCGGCGCACATTGGGGTCTTCACAGCTCGTGCATAGGACAGCTGTCCGCTTTCAGAACGTGGTAAGATAACACTCCACAAGCGGGGCTCGCCCCGTATGTTCCTTGAAAAGTCGACGGGTGTTGGGTGCTCGTGCCCAATGCTATCCAGACTTTCCCGACATTCGGGGGCGACTGGTTTCGACACGATAGCTCTGAGAGAGGAAGCAAGCCGAGGTCTCCTCGCCTCGTTAAACAGGGGTACCGTCAAATTGAATTGACAACAACTCTTCTTTTGAGCCTATGGCTCTCGCTGCTTAATTTATAGCGGCGCGTCAACCCGGTGATTTCCCCGACACCGGTGCGACGTCATGTTAAGGGAATGCTCCTGCGCACGTAATCGGTATGGCGCAGGCTAAGATCGAACCGGTTGGGATGCTGCGAGCGTGTCGCTGCGCGCAAAGCGTCCGAGACTAAACCAGCGACTGAGCTTGGAGATGCCAATCAGGGGGCTTTCGTGGACCGGAGTTCGATTCTCCGCGCCTCCACCAATAGTTACAGGCAGGTAGATATTCGTATCTACCTGCCTTTTCATTTCTAGCCCGTACCGCGGAGAATCGAACTCTGTGCAGGGCGCGAGCGTTAAACAAACGCGGAGCGTTTGTAGCGAGCGGGCGAGGACGCCGGCAGGCGGCCGAAGCCGGTGCGGATTTGCGAAGCAAATACGCGGATTCTCCGCGCAAAGCCTCGACTGGATATAGATTCGATGCCGACCGGATGACAGCCTGCCGTGTCCCGCGCGGACGGATCCCCTCCACCCGCGGAGAATCGAACTCTATGCAGGGCGCGGGCGTAAAGAAAACGCCTCAGTGACGCAGAGTGGGACGCGCTTTCCCAATGGCAGCCCAGGCGGAAAGCCCATCCCGGAATCCGCGCTCAGACTGGGACGTAGTTTCCGGATGACACATCAAGCGGAAACCGCATCCCGGAATCCGCGCTCAGAACGGGACGCGCTTTCCCAACGGCGGTCCAAACGGAAAGTTCATCCCGGAATCCCGCCTCAAACTGGGACGCACTTTCCGCTTCACCTGCCGCCTCGAAAAACCTGCGCGCCCTCCATTCCAAAACTGGGTAGAAGAAAGCCAAAACGCAATCGCAGGAGGTCAATATGACTGCAGAAGATAAGGCAAAGAACGTCGGCAAGGTCGCGCTCGTCTTGGAGGGTGGCAGTTTTCGTGGGCAGTTTACCGCCGGCGTGCTCGACGTTCTCATGGAGGCCGGTGTCGAAATTCCGGCGGTATATGGCGTATCGGCCGGTGCGCTCAACGGCGTCAACTACAAGTCACACCAGATCGGTCGCGTCAATCGCATCAACCTGACCTTCTGCAATGACAACCGCTACATGGGTGCCGCATCCTTCGCATCCACGGGCTCCATCGTGGGTTACGACTTTATCTTCAACGATATCCAGGACCGCCTGGATCCCTTTGACAACGAGGCGTTCGACGCCAGCCCTATCGAGATGTACGCCGTCGCGACGGACATGCTGTTTGGAACCGCTGCCTACCTGCCGGTCAAAAGCGCCGTGCTCGACCTCGACGCCGTGCGCGCCTCGACGTCGCTGCCGCTGGTGACGCCGCCGGTCGAGATTGACGGGCACAAATACGTCGACGGCGGCGTGGCCGATTCGGTTCCTATCGAGCATGTGCTCGAGGAGGCGGGCTTCGACCGTGCGGTCGTCATCGTCACCCAGGACCGCTCATATGAGAAAAAGCCCTACGAGTTTTTGCCGGCGGCGCGTGCGCGCTATGCCGACTACCCCTATCTGCTCGAGGCTATCGAGACGCGCCACGACCGCTATAACCTCCAGCGCATGCACCTGTGGAAGTATGAGCGCGAGGGCCGCGCACTGGTCGTCGCTCCGCAAAAGCCGGTCGAGGTCGGCCATGTCGAGCACGATCCGGCAAAGCTTCTCGATCTGTATATCCAGGGCCGCCAGGAGGCAAAGCGCTTGCTGGGAGATATCGAGGCGTTTGTCGAGCGTTAACGCTGCGACATCACGGCTCGTGGATGACATGTGCAGAAACTCTGGTCGGAGCCAAAATACCTGTTGACTCGTACGGCGAGCGGGGTAATATGGACGGGTTACTTGCAGAGCCCCGTGAATCTCTGTAACAACACGTACTGTACATGGAGGAGTCTAAGTGATTTCGAAATCGACTCACTACGCCAAGCAGGGCGAGGTCCAGCGCAACTGGGTTCTCGTCGACGCCGATGGTGCTGTCCTGGGCCGTCTTGCCACCCAGATCGCAATGATCCTGCGCGGTAAGAACAAGCCCCAGTTCACGCCCAACAGCGACTGCGGCGACTTCGTTGTCGTCATCAACGCCGATAAGGTCCAGCTTACCGGTAACAAGGCCGACACGAAGACCTATTATCGCCACAGCGGCTACAACGGCGGCCTCAAGGCTGAGAGCTTCCGCCAGGCTATGGAGAAGCACCCGGAGAAGGTTATCGAGCGCGCCGTTCGCGGTATGCTGCCCAAGACCACCCTCGGCCGTGCCCAGATGACCAAGCTTAAGGTCTACGCTGGTGCCGAGCATCCGCATGCTGCCCAGAACCCCACGAAGATTGAGCTGGAGGCTTAAAGATGGCTGAGAACACCGTTGTCTACCAGGGTACCGGCCGTCGTAAGAACGCCGTCGCCCGCGTCCGTCTCGTCCCCGGCACCGGCAAGGTGACCATCAACAAGCGTGACGCCGAGCAGTATTTCGGCCGTCATCAGCTCGTTGAGAACGCCCTTGCTCCCTTCAAGGTGACCGACACCGCCGGTCAGTTCGACGTTATCGCTCTGTGCGATGGCGGCGGCATCTCCGGTCAGTCCGGCGCTCTGCGCCTGGGCATCGCCCGCGCTCTTCTGAACGCTGGCGACTACCGTGCTGACCTCAAGAAGGCCGGTTTCCTTACGCGCGATGCTCGCGTGGTCGAGCGCAAGAAGTACGGCCTCAAGAAGGCCCGCCGCGCTCCCCAGTTCTCCAAGCGCTAAGGTTTTATCTCCTTTCGAGATACAATGTACAAGCGGGGCCTGCCGATTCCTCGGCGGGTCCCGCTTTTCTTTTTCGACTAGGGTGGGCGGTTGTATATCGCCTGCTAGGGAAGGAGCGATCCTATGCCCCAGAACATCTTCGGTACCGACGGCGTCCGTGGCGTCGCCAATGCCGACCTCTCGTGCGACCTCGCGTTTCGCCTGGGCCGCGCGGCGACCAAGTTCCTTGGCCCGGACATCTGCATCGGCCGCGACACGCGCCTTTCGGGTACCATGCTCGAGAGTGCTCTGACCGCTGGCATTATGGCCGAGGGCGGCCGTCCGCATTGCTGCGGCGTTATCCCTACGCCGGCCGTGGCGCTGCTCACCGTCCAAAACGAGCTCGACGGCGGCATCGTCATCTCCGCTTCGCATAATCCGCCGGAGTTCAACGGCATCAAGTTCTTTAGCCGCAAGGGCATGAAGCTTCCCGATGCTGTCGAGGAAGAGATCAGCGCCTGGGTCATGTCCGAGGAGGCCATGGCTGCCGACACGCTGCCGACCGGCGCCGGTGTGGGTCACATCATCAAGATGAAAGACGCCCGCAAGGCCTATGTCGATCATGCCATCAGCACGCTCGACGGCCTTAAGCTCGATGGCCTGGTTGTTGCCGTCGACTGCGGCCACGGTGCTTCCTGCCAGACCACGCCCGCTGCGCTGCAGCGCCTGGGCGCCACGGTCCATGCCATCAACACCGATTACTGCGGCACCGACATTAACGTTGAGTGCGGCTCCACTCACCTTGAGCCCCTGCGCGAGCTCGTGCTGCGCACCCACGCCGATATCGGCCTGGCCCACGACGGCGACGCCGACCGCGTGCTGTTCGTCGACGGCGAGGGCAATGAGATCGACGGTGACTACATCCTGGCTATCTGCGGCTCCGATCTCGCCGCTCGCGGCAAGCTCGCCAACTCCGAGATCGTCTCGACCGTCATGTGCAACCTTGGCTTCTCCATCGCTATGAAGGAGCAGGGCTTCGAGATGGTTCAGACCGCCGTGGGCGACCGCTACGTTTTGGAGCGCATGCTCGCGGACGGCGCCGTCATCGGCGGCGAACAGTCCGGCCACATCATCTTCCTGGAGCACAACACCACCGGTGACGGCCTGGTGACGGCTCTGCAGCTGCTGGCCGTGCTCAAGCGCACCGGTCGTACCCTCACTGATCTTGCCGGCATCATGAAGAAGTACCCGCAGGTACTCGTCAACGTGCATTCCGACAACAAGGCCGGCCTGGACGAATGCCAGCCCATTTGGGACGCCGTCGCTGCCGCCGAGAAGGAGCTTGACGGCCGCGGCCGCATTCTGGTGCGCCCGAGCGGTACCGAGCCGCTGGTCCGTGTTATGGCCGAGGCGGAGACGCACGAGCTCACTCAGCGTGTTGTCGACGACATCGTCGAGGTTGTCAAGCGCGAACTTCCCTAATGGTCAAAAACGGGTGCCAAGTGGTAAACTGTTAAAGCTATTTTGATTGATTGGTATGTCCGAGGGGGAGCATGTTCACTAAAGTCCTAAGGTCTTTTGGTATGCGTGGACGAGTTCTTACGCTGGATGCTCCCATCTCGGGCGACGTCATTCCGCTCTCCGAGGTAAACGACCAGACGTTTGCCACCGGCCTTTTGGGCCAGGGCGTGGCGATTCAGCCTACCGGCACGCGTGTGATTGCGCCGGCAGACGCCAAGGTCGAGGCCATTTTTCCCACGGGTCACGCCGTTGCGCTCAACACGGTCGATGGCCTAGACGTGCTGATCCACGTTGGTTTGGACACTGTTCAGCTTGAGGGCAAGCATTTTAGCGTGCATGCACAGGTGGGCGATGTCGTCCATAAGGGTGACGTGCTCATCGAGTTCGATCGCGAGGCAATTGCTGCCGAGGGCTACGATGTGACGGTTCCCATCTTGGTGTGCAACTCCGTTGAGTTCTCGAGTATCAAGGGCTCCGTTGGTGCGCATGTCGAAGAGATGGACCAGCTCATCGTTGCTCGCGAACGCTAGCAAGTGCACGTGGCCATTAGCCTACAATTCAAACACGTTTATGGAGGGCGCCCTTGAAAGAGGGCGCCCTCCGTGGCAAGATGGGATTTGTCCGAAGCTAAACGGCTTTGGGTCACCGTGGACGGGCAGGGGCCTCGACGCGGCTAGACACGAGACACATACATTACGCGACCTCGCCCTGGTGGCCGCACACGTTGGTTGCGGCCGACGCGGGCCGCGGGCAAGTGCTTGTAAGGGGAGCCTTGCCTCTCTTGTACGAGAAAGGACGCGTAATGAAGATCATTAAAGCTAAAGACTACGAGGATATGAGCCGCAAGGCCGCCAATATCATCTCGGCGCAGGTTATCCTCAAGCCCGATTGCGTGCTGGGTCTTGCCACCGGCTCCACCCCGATCGGTGCCTACAAGCAGCTCGCTGCTTGGTACGAGAAGGGCGACGTCGACTTTGCCGAGGTCAGCACCTACAACCTGGACGAGTATCGCGGCCTTTCGCACGACGATCCCCAGAGCTATCACTACTTCATGCGTGAGAACTTCTTCGATCACATCAACATCGACCTGAACAACACGCATGTGCCCGACGGTTCCAACCCCGACGCCGCCGCTGCCTGCTCTGAGTACGACAAGATCGTCGCCGCCGCCGGTTACCCGGATCTGCAGCTGCTCGGCATTGGCAACAACGGCCACATCGGTTTCAACGAGCCCGATGACCACTTCTCCAAGGGCACGCACTGCGTCGACCTCACCGAGAGCACCATTCAGGCCAACAGCCGCCTGTTCGACAGCATCGACGATGTTCCCCGTCAGGCCTACACCATGGGTACCCAGACCATCATGTATGCCCGCATGATCCTAGTCGTCGCCAACGGCGAGGCCAAGGCTCAGGCCGTGCATGACATGTGCTATGGTCCGGTTACGCCCGCGTGCCCGGCTTCGATCCTGCAGCTGCACACCAACTGCGTTGTCGTTGCCGACGAGGCCGCCCTTTCGCTCTGCGAGTAGCGCGAATCCTGCATCTCGACATAGCCTTGCCTAAGGCCTCCGCTTTGCGGGGGCCTTTTTGTTATCCCTCTCCGCCCGCTTGACCAAAATCTTGCCGCAAGCTTGACGAATGCCGGATGCCCAACAGCTTGATTCATTCCATACCAGATTCTATGCAAAAATGCCACTAAAAGGTCGTAGACGGTAGCGGGTGCTAGGCGAGTTGAATGACATAGCTGAACCTTGTTCATTTGCGTTACACTGCCGCTTAGATGGGACAAGCTGACAAGCTCATTTACCTGCTTAAAGACCGATTAGTCGGGGGATTAATAACAATCGGCCCTCGCTGTACAAAAACTTGCCGCTTGCGTACCAAAAGACAACCTAGAACACAAGGTCGCTCTATTCATAGCGCGGCTTGTATGGTCTTGCGGTTACAGTGTCCATACGGTCGAGTTGAGGAGCGGGCATGGTAAACGATTTGGGCAGTATGGACGACCTCGAGCTGATGCCGCTGGGCGGTGGCTATATGGTGCGACGCGAACGCTTGATGAATGAGCTTCTCGCCAAGGGCCGAAAGGCCGGCATCGTGGTTCTTTATGCGCCCGACGGGTTTGGGAAGACCTCGGTGCTGCTGCAGTACACCCATGAGGTTAAATACGACCCGACGCGAGGCCCCGTGCGGATTATCGAGGCCGATCGCGCCACTGGGCGCGAGGTGTTTATGCAGCTCGAGGTGGTTACCGAAGAACTCAAAGACAAACCGCACTCCCTTATCGCGATTGATAATGTGCCAAACCTCGATCAGCACGATACCGAAGACCTCATCGACAGGATTCGCGGCCTGCGCGCTATGGGGGTGGGGGTCTTTATCTCCTGCCGTCCTTCAAATCGTCAACTGATTCATGGGCTGGGCGATTCGGTTAAGATCAATGCGCAGATGCTCAAGGTGCATGCCTATGAGTATTCGGCGTGGGCATCGGCGTTTTCGATCAGCACATCGCTCGACTTTTATCAGCTCACGCAGGGCGTGCCCGAGCTCGTTTCGGCATTGCAGACGGGTCTGTATGGCCAAGGCGACGTAGCCGGTCTGCTCGAAAACGAGATTGTCAACGTATATGGCGCGGCACTTGTCGACTTGGCTTCGCTCGACAATAATGCACTGTTTTGCGTGGCATGTCTCATGATTTTGATGGGCGAGGGCAATATCGCAGAACTCGAGGCTTGCGGGGTGAGGCTATCGATGGTCGACCAGTCCTACTTCGTACGCGACTACCCGATCTTTGGCTTGGACCCCGCCGAGCGGAGTTTTACGTGTCTGGGCACGGAGGATAACGGACGCTTGCGCTTGCGTAAGTTGGTGGCCGAGGTTCGCCCCGAACTTGTTCCGAGGGCGGCCCGGATTTTGCTTAAGGCGGGCCGATGCGATGCGGCGATGGGCCTGGCGGACGCCTTTTTGGACCGTGATGCGGTCCTTGAACTTGCTGGGCAGTATGGGGTCGATCTGGCTCTGACGGGGCACGGGGCCGATATCTGCCGAGCAGCGCTGGGCACGATCGATGCCGAGGATCCGGCTCCAGAGCCAACGCCTGCCGAGGCGCTTGGCGTATATCTGGCAGCGGTCAGCGTGTCCAATACAAAGCTCGCTCGCTATATGGCATCGGTCATCGAGCGCGGGGGCGAACGGGCGGCCTGCGAAATAGACCCTGTTTCATGGAGGGTGGCCCAGACACTGACGGCTGTTTGCTATGGGGACAACGGGCTTGGGCTTCCTACGAACCTGGCCGTGCCAGAAATAGAGACGTCCCACACCGCACTCGACATGCTGTCCGCGCATATCGAGGTCAAGCGATGCCTGACCGAACGGGGAGATGACGGCGGCGTTCTACAGCAGCTCAAAACGAGCAAGGCCTACGACTGTGAGCTCGACATCGCGGGGATTGTTATACGGGCCGATAGCATGCTGGTGGAGCTTTTTGACGGGTCGTTTGCGGGAACCGACGAGCGCGACGACGAGATGACGGTGGTGCGGGAGGCGCTCGACGTACGTGGGCTTAAGGCGATGGCTATCTGGGTGCGCATGGTGTTGGCGGCACGGCGGCTCCTTTCCGGCTTGCCGGTAACCGACGACGCGGCATTCAACGAGCTCGATCGTTTTGCCGTGCGCATGCGCGACAACCAGATTCAGCTGTTTGGCCTGTTGCTAGAAGGCTGGCAGTCGCTGGCAGAGGGACGGCCGGTTAATGCAAAGTTCCGTGCGGTCCAAGTGCTCAAACTTGCCGAGGAGTCGATTGCGTACATGCGCGATAACGCATTGCTGCTGGAGCGCGCGGCGTATCTGCGTAACACCTCGATGGTTTCGGTACGCGAGGAAGCGGAGTTGCTCGATATAAGCCAGACGCAGGTTGGTGGTGCAGAAGCCTGGATGGTGGCGCTGCATTTGGCTTGCGCGGGGCGAGATAGCGATCTCGCGGCCTGGATGTCCATGAATCGCGCGGGGATTCTGGAACCATCGTATCGGCTCTTTGCGCGCCTTGCCATGCATTGTCTGGGCGAGCCGGCGACCAGGATTCGCAAGAAGCTTCCCGTGCGCGAGCTGTCGCGGTACTCGCTGCGCGACGATTTGGAAGGGGAGGGCGAGCGCCTGTTCCAGGCCGGCGAGGTTGAAGCCGTTGATACCATCGACCATATCGAGATTCGCATGTTTGGTGCGTTCCGCGCCGAGCGCGACGGGTTTCCCATCACGGACAAAATGTGGCGCCGCAAGAAGGCGGCGACGCTTGCCGAGCGGCTTGCGCTGGGCATGGATGCGCTCGTCGACCGCGAGACGCTGGCCATGGAGCTGTGGCCCCATGCCGAGTTCAATAGCGCCCGCAACAACCTGTACTCGACGATATCGCGCTTGCGGTCGGCTTTGGGACCGACGCCGGATGGCAAGTCGTGTGTGCTCATCCAAAATGAATGCATCGGACTCAACGGCGACTACGTCAAGACCGATGTACGGCTGTTTGACCAGATAAGCCGCGAGGTTTTGGGAAATCGCACGGGTGCGCGCGGGCCCCATTTAGTTGAACTGTGCCTTAAGATTGAGCAGCTTTATGCCGGACCGCTGTATGTTCCCAATGGCTGTAACCCCACCTACTTTTTGCGTATGCGACGCATTATGCAGTCAAAGTACATCGATTGCATGATTAAGGGAGCAAATGCCGCTCTAGAAGAAAACGATCTGCAGTCGGCGATTTGGCTGGCGGAGTCGGGGCTTCGGCAGGAAACAGCGCGTGAGGATATGGTGCGCTGCGCCATGCGCGTCTACAGTGCGGCGGGGCGGCGGCGCGATATCGTCGAGCTGTACAGCGGGCATATGCACCATCTAAGGGAGCAGGTCAATGGCGTGCCCGAGCCCGAGACGCGGCGTCTATACGAGCGCTTGGTGGAGGGGCGGCTCAATCGCGTGCTGGTCGAGCGATAAAAAACGGGCGCCCGAAGTACTTGGGCACCCGTAAGCTTGCCATGTGTTGGCTCGCCGGATCATTGGCTCTTAGACGAGCTTGATCTTCTCGATGTCCTTGCGCGAGGACTCGCGATACAGCGAGAACTTGCGGCCGATGACCTGGACGACCTCGGCGTGGCAACGCTCGGAGAGCTCTTCGGCGGCCTCGCGGGCGGAAAGACTGGAGCCATCGAGCACGGAGCACTTAACGAGTTCGTGCTTCTCCAGGTAGGCGACCGTCTGCTCGACGGTGCCCTCGTTGACATCGGACTTACCGATGATGATGGCGGGGTTGAGGTGATGGGCCATGCTGCGAAGCTGCTTGACCTGGGCTCCTGTCAATGCCATGGGTTCTCGCTTTCTATGTATGGGGTGCCCCGCGACGGGGCCTTAATCTACGTGAGCTGTCCCACGATAGCGCAGGAACGGCGCGGTGTGGAGCGCGTTTGCCCAGTTCGCAAAGAATGCGGATGCCGAGGTGATGGGCAGCTCGGGCTGTGAACGGGCTACGAGCGGGATTCAGAGACCGGTTCCCATGCAATAAACGCCCAGCGAACCTTGCGGACATGATCGAGCATATAGCGCCCCTGCGGCACGCCCTTGGAGCCCGGCTCACCGGCATGGGGGTTCTCAATCATGTGTTGAGCGATGTAGTCGCGCAGGCAGTCGATCTTATCCTCGTTGCCATGCTCGAGCATACGGGAAAAATCCGCCACGCCTGCCTCAAGGCTGTCGAAGGTATCGCGACGAGGCGATTCAAAGTATGTAATCTGCGGCAACGAACCCATCTGAATGAGGATGTTGAAGGCGTACACAAAGCCATTGCTGCAGGTAACCGAGGCGCCGATAGCGTTCATCAAGTGCAGATCATAGCGCGGGTTGGAGTTGGCGACCATCGTGACAGCACAACGCCGACGAGCCGTACGGTCGAGCTTGGCAAGCGCACCTTTTAGATCGGTCGTCGTAACCGACCGACTGGCAAAGGCAACATCCACCGTTTTCGCGACCGGTCCAACCAAATCCCAATCATCATCCCAAGCAAGCTCAAGCGGTGTAATGCGATTCTCGAGCCCATGGTACTCAATGCCAGCATCAAGCGTGCCCAACATAGCGGGGGAGAAGTCGGCTGCAATCACAGGATGTCCAGCCTGAGCAAGCGGAATAGCAATCGACCCAGCTCCACACCCCATATCGAGCACGGATTCACCAGGCTTTAACGCCAACAGCTTGATAAAGTCCCGGGCATACGGGGCAGTCTCCAGCGGCCGAAAATGCCGAGCCCGCTTATCCCATTCAAAAGAATCATCAGCCCGCCGCCGACCAGCCTGCAGGCGCATCCATTCGCCATTCCAATCAGCGGAAAGAAGCTCAGAGCGAGCGTCCCCATCAACCACGGGCCAACCTCCTAGCAACAAAAAAGCGACTCCTCCCAAAAGAAGAGCCGCAACCAGCATATATCAGAAAAAGAACCGTTCCAACGCCAAACCGCCGCACCAGCCAAGTGGTGCAGGAGCGAAGCGACTGCAACCGGGATAGAACCCAACTGAGGTCCCGTTGTGCGGGAGCCCCGGGGAGGGCAAATATATAAGGTCGATCGCGAGTTCCGCACGAGCCGGAGAGCACTTAATGTGCTTTCCGTGCGAGTCAGGACTGTCCGAGCAGGCGACCTTATATATTTGCCCTCCCCGGGGCTCCTCGCCAGCACCCCTCAGCTAGTTCTTGAGCGAGTTCAGCGGTGCCGGGAAGCGTCCACCGCGGTGGGCAAGCACGGTGCCGGCGTTGGGGTTCACCGGCATGATGGGCGCACGGCCAAACAGGCCGCCGTACTCGACGCAGTCGCCCACGCCCTTGCCGATAGCAGGAATCACGCGGACGGCCGTGGTCTTGTTGTTGATGACGCCGATGGCCATCTCGTCGGCGATGATGCCGGCGATGGTCTCGACCGGGGTGTCGCCGGGGATGGCGATCATGTCCAGGCCAACGGAGCACACGCAGGTCATGGCCTCGAGCTTCTCGAGCGAAAGCGCACCGGCTTCGACGGCGGCGATCATGCCGGCGTCCTCGGACACGGGGATGAAAGCGCCCGAAAGACCGCCCACGCTGGAACTGGCCATGACGCCGCCCTTCTTGACGGCATCGTTGAGCATGGCGAGCGCGCAGGTCGTGCCCGGGCCACCGCAGGTGCCCACGCCGATGATCTCGAGGATGCGGGCAACGGAGTCACCGATGGCAGGCGTGGGAGCCAGCGACAGGTCGACAATGCCCTTCTCGACACCCAGGCGATGTGCGGCCTCGCGGCTCATGAGCTCGCCGGCACGGGTGATCTTAAAGGCGGTCTGCTTAATCTTTTCGGCGACTGCCATCATCGATGCAGAGTCGGGCAGCGTCTCCAGGGCTGCGGCCATAACGCCGGGGCCCGAGACGCCTACGTTGATGACGGCGTCGGCCTCGCCACCGCCGTGGACGGCGCCCGCCATAAACGGGGAGTCCTCGACCATGTTAGCAAAGCAGACAAACTTGGAAGCGCCGACGGAATCCTGGTCGGCCGTGAGTTTAGCGGCATCGATGATGGTCTGGGCGGCCATAAGCACGGCGTCCATGTTGATGCCGGCACGCAGGCTGGCGACGTTGACGCTGGAGCAGACACGGCTCGTGGTGGCGAGCGCCTGGGGGATGGACTGGATGACGCGGCGGTCGGCGTCGCCGATGCCCTTCTGGACGAGTGCGGAGAAGCCGCCCAGGTAATCGATGCCGAGCGTCTCGGCCGCGCGGTCGAGGGCATGCGCGATGGGGGTGAGGTCCTCATCCTTGCAGCACGCGGCGATCTGCGCCACCGGGGTGACGGAAACGCGCTTGTTGACAATGGGGATACCGTACTCGCGCTCGAGGTTCTCGGCGGTCTCGACCAGATGCTCAGCCGTGTGCGTCACATGGTCGTAGATCTTCGTGCACATGCGGTCGAGGTTCTCGTCACCGCAACCCATGAGCGAAACACCCATGGTGATGGTCCTGATGTCGAGGTTCTGTTCCTCAACCATGCCGCGGGTTTCCGCGATTTCTGCGGGCGTGATCGCCATCCTTGCGCTCCTATCTGCCAAAACGAGCATAGTCTTATCTATTCTAACGTGCCGCACGTGCCAAGTGGCGCGTGCGGCACGTTTTGGTGCTCGGTTGTTTCCGTTGTGTTACTTCCCAAAGACCTCTTCGGCGATACGAGCGCTCTCGGCGGCGTCCTTGGCGTAGTAGTCCGCGCCGATTTGCTTGGCGTATTCGGGGGTGAGCACGGCGCCGCCCACGATGATCTTGACGCCCGGAACCTCGGCATGGAGCAACTTGATGGTCTCTTCCATGGCGACGACCGTGGTGGTCATAAGCGCCGAGAGGCCGACGAGCTTGATGTCACGCTCCTGCACGGTCTTGAGCACCTCTTGCGGGTCGACATCGCGGCCTAGGTCAAAGACGGTGTAGCCGTAGTTGTCGAGCAGCATCTTGACGATGTTCTTGCCGATATCGTGGATGTCGCCCTTGACGGTGGCCACGCAGATCTTGCCCTTGTCGGCGATCTCGCCGGCGGGCATCAGGCGCTTGATGGTGTCGAAGCCCACGCGTGCGGCTTCGGCCGAGGCCATGAGTTGCGGCAAGAAGAACTTGCCCTGGTCAAAGAGGACGCCCACCTCGTCGAGGGCGGGGATAAAGTGGTTGTTGATAAGGTCCATGGCGTCGTGGTCTGCCAGCAGACGCTCGGTCTCGGCAGCGATCTCGCCTTTGCGGCCCGAGACGACCATGCGACGAATCGGGTCGTCGTTGCCGTCGGTGCCGGCGGTGCCGGCAGCGGGCACGGTGTCGGTCGATGCGGCCTGAGCTGCTGCCGGGTTGGCGGCGATCTTATACGGATCGGTCCAGCCGGCATAGCGCTCGATGTATCCGGTCGAGCCCTCGTCCTCAACGCTCAGGACGCGATAGCTGTAGACGGTGTCCATAAAGCGCTTGGAGCCCGGGTTCATGATGGGGGCATCGAGGCCCGCGCCAAAGGCGGCGGCCAAAAAGACCGAGCCCAGCAGCGGGCGGGCAGGCAGACCAAAGCTGATGTTCGACACGCCGAGCGCGCATTTGACGCCCAGGCGCTCCTTGCACAGGGACATGGCGCGCAGGATCTGCTCGGCCTGGCGTTGATTGGTCGAGGCGGTCATGACCAGGCAGTCGATGAGGATACGGTCCGGGCCGATGCCGTAGCGGGCAGCCTCGGCCACGATGCGCTCGGCGATGGCAAAGCGGGCCTCGGCGGTATCGGGGATGCCGCCTTCGTCGAGCGTAAGGCCGACAACGTTGGTGCCGTAGTGGGCGACCAGCGGGAAGATCTCGTCCATGATCTGCTGCTTGCCGTTGACCGAGTTGATGATGGGCTTGCCGGCGTAGCGACGTACGGCGGCCTCGACGGCGGCGGGGTCGGTGGAGTCGATCTGCAGCGGCAGCAGCGTGGAGCCTTGGAGCTGCTCGGTGGCCTGTTGGATAATCTTGACCTCGTCGATCTCGGGCAGGCCCACGTTGACGTCCAGGATGTCGGCGCCCTGCTCCTGCTGGCTGATGCCCTGGCTCACCACGTAGTCCAGATCGCCGTCGCGCAGGGCCTGCTGCAGGCGCTTTTTGCCGGTGGGGTTGATGCGCTCGCCGATGACGGCGATCTTGTGGCCGTCGCAGGGGAGGTCCACCACGGTCTGGGCGCTTGTGACCGACATGCTGGGCTTGCGGTGGCGCGGACTGGGCGTGTGGTTATCGATAAGCGTGCGCAGCGCTGCCATGTGCGCCGGCGTGGTGCCGCAGCAGCCGCCCACGACGCTTACGCCGTCCTCAATCATACCGGCGACGGCCACGGCGTACTCGGGCGCCTGGATATCAAAGACGGTGTTGCCGTCGTCGTCCACGTGGGGCAGTCCTGCGTTGGCCTGCACCATAACGGGCTTGTCCGTAACGGTGAGCATGCGAGCGGCGAGTCCTCGGAGCTCGGCCGGTCCCTGGCTGCAGTTGATGCCCAAAACGTCGGCGCCGATGGCATCGAGCGTGATGGCGGCAACCTCGGGACTCGTGCCCAGGAAGGTGCGACCGTCTTCCTCAAAGGTCATGGTGGCAAAGACGGGCAGGTCGGAGTTCTCGCGGCAGGCGAGGACGGCCGCCTTGATCTCGGCCAGGTCGGTCATAGTCTCGATAATAAAGAGGTCCACGCCCGCGGCGACGCCGGCGCGCACTTCCTCGGCAAAGAGGTCATAGGCCTCGTCGAAGCTGAGGGTACCCAAGGGGCGAAGCAGCGCGCCGATGGGGCCGATATCGCCGGCGACGTAGTGGGCGCCGGCCGCGCGGGCGCAGGCGACAGCGGCGGCAAAGACATCTGCCACGGTGGCGGTACCGTCGAGCTTGTGGGCGTTGGCACCAAAGGTGTTGGCGGTGATCACGTCGCAGCCGGCCTCGACGTACTGTCGCTGAATGTCGGTAATGACCTGGGGCTCCTCAAAGTTGAGCAGCTCGGGCAGGGCGCCCGCCTTCATGCCGGCGGCCTGCAACATGGTGCCCATGCCGCCGTCAAACAGCAGGTGCCCGGTGCCCTTGATGGCGGCGCGCAGACGATCGTCCTTAATGCGAAGGTCGTCGATCGTGCGCGTCTTGTATGCAGCGCCATTACGGCGTGCGGCATCAACGGGTGCCGCCAGCGCGGCACCGTCCAGATCATGAGTGATAAGCGGAGTAAACATCGATGGCTCCTAATGGCTGGAATAGCAGGTGGTGTGGGCGGCGCGGAAGCGGCAGTGCTCACGCATGCGGCAGATATTGCAGGTGGGGCGGCTCTGGGCGTCGTGGACTTCGCCGTCAAACAGACCAATCACCGCGGTCACGCTCTTGGTGGGCATGAGCAGGCTGGTCGGCGTGACGGTAAGCCCGATGAGCCGCGTGGCGTTGAGCGCATTCACGATTGAGCGCTGGGCCGTAAGCGGGCAGTCGCCATAGCCGGGACTGAAGCGCCAGTTACCGGCGAGTCCGTGTGCGGCGGCCGCAGCCTTGACCTGCTGGTCCATCTGCTCGACGGCGGCTTCTACATAGGCAGAGCATGCGGCGTCGAGCACGGCTCCCTCCAGGGGCTGCTGGGCTCCCGTGGTGCGCAGACGACGCTCGGCGTCCATGCCGAGTGTGCATGCCATGAGCGCGGCAAAGCGGGCGTCTTTGAGATGTCGATAGATGTCGCGACCGCGCAGCTCAACGTTGGTGCCGACCAAGCGAATGCAAGGCTCTCCCTGCTCGTCCACGCCCATGGCATCGATGGCAAATGCGCGGCGCACGCCGCGGGGCTCAATGTCCAGTTCCAGACGCTCAACGACAAGCTCAATACGCTGCGACAGCTCGGGCTCAATCTGCTGACCGCTGTAGCCCAGATAGCGCAGCATCTCGGCACGATCGACGCGGGGATGGTGGGCATCATCGATACGATAAAGCGCCGGCGACGCAAGGTCGGCCGGCACTTCGACAGCGGTTGTATCGATGTGCGGTTTTTCCATTACCCCAAGCGCTCCATAATGGTTGCGGCGATTGCAGGACGGTTCATAGTGTACAGGTGCAGACCGGCGGCACCGTGCTCCTTAAGGTCGCAAAGCTGACGGGCGGCATAATCTACACCGGCTGCCTGCAGACTCTCGGGGTCGTTCTCGTACTTGGCGAGAATCTTGATGACGGGGGAGGGCAGTGACGCGCCGCACATAAAGACCATGCGGCTGATCTGCGACTTGCCCATAAACGGCATGATACCTGCGGTAATGGGCACGGTGATGCCGGCCTTGTCGGCAAGCTCGCGAAAACGATAGAAGCACTCGTTATCAAAGAAGAGCTGCGTCACAAAGAAGCTCGCGCCGGCGTCCTGTTTTTGCTTGAGGTGTTCGACCGAGAGGTTGAGATCCTCGCAGGCAATGTGGCCCTCGGGGTAGGCTGCGGCACCCACGCAAAAGCCGGCGTCGACGAGCTCGGGGATGAGGTCGCGGGCGTAGGCGTAGTCGGAGGCGAGCTTGTCGTCCTCGGTCGCGCCGGCAGGGAGATCGCCACGCAGGGCCAGGATGTTTTCCACGCCGGCGGTGCGGTACTCATCGATCTTGGCGGCGATATCGGCGTGGGTACGGCCCACACAGGTGAGGTGCGCCACCGAGGGCGTATCGAATTCGCTCGTAATCATATGCGCGATGGGGGCGGTGGTGGCGCCGTTGCCCGAGCCGCCAGCCGAGCAGGTGACCGAGACAAAGCTCGGCGAAAGCTTGCACAGATTGCCTGCCACTTCGCGAGCCGTGTCGAGGGTAAGCTCGCCCTTGGGCGGGAACATCTCAAACGAAACGGGTGCAGTGCCCTGGGATGCTGCCTGCTTAAAAACCTCGTCGACGCGCATATCGTGCTCCTTTAGATATTTAGTGCGATGTATTGTAAGGATTCTACAGCACCACTGTGTCACGGTGGAGTTTTACTCGCTATTTAGGGATACCAATCAAAGATGCCTTGCTATCGGCATTCCCTATAACAACGCAGCTCATTGGGTGCGGGGTTATAAAGACTGGTATCTGATGCGAAATACCAGTCAATTTAGCCCCGTCCTAAATTGACTACCCTTAAACCATGCGGGGAGGTCTGCAATTTATACAGTTCATTGGCTGTTAAGGGTGGCAATACTGCCGCGATGCGGTAACCTCATTGATTGGTTTCGCGACAGCAACACAACGGTAATGTCGCGGAAACACGGCGAGCCTAAGCTATGACTCGTTCGTTAGTAATCAACACCGCTTCTCACGCGGTGCCGATACGAAGGGAGTTCCGTATGGCCGATCTTACTGACCGCTTCGGGACCATGGTGTTCTCTGAGGAAGTCATGAAGGACTACCTCCCCAAGGACATTTGGAAGCGCCTTGCCGCAACCCTCGAGGAGGGTGAGCCGCTCGACCTGGATGTGGCCAACGCCGTCGCTCACGCCATGAAGGTTTGGGCCATCTCCAAGGGTGCTACGCACTACGCGCACTGGTTCCAGCCGCTTTCGGGCATTACTTCCGAGAAGCACGATAGCTTCCTCGAGCCCAACCACGACGGCACCGCCATTACCAAGTTTACGGGCAAGAACCTCATCCAGGGCGAGCCGGACGCCTCCAGCTTCCCCAACGGCGGCCTGCGTGCCACCTTCGAGGCCCGTGGCTACACCGCTTGGGATCCCACCAGCCCCGCCTTTATCAAGGACGATGTCCTGTGCATCCCCACAGCTTTCTGCTCCTACACGGGCGAGGCCCTGGACAAGAAGACCCCGCTGCTGCGTTCCATGACCGCGCTCTCGCGTGAGTCCAAGCGCGTTTTGGCGCTGTTTGGTAAGACCCCCAAGAAGGTCGTTCCTTCCGTGGGCGATGAGCAGGAGTACTTCCTGATCAAGAAGGACGCTTACCGCAAGCGCAGGGACCTGGTCATCACCGGTCGCACCCTCTTTGGCGCTGCTCCCTGCAAGGGCCAGGAGCTCGAGGAGCACTACTTTGGCGCTATCCGCCCCACCGTCTCGTCCTATATGAAGGACCTGGACGATGAACTGTGGGCGCTTGGCATTCCTGCCAAGACCAAGCACAACGAGGTCGCTCCCTGCCAGCATGAGCTCGCCCCTGTCTACGGCGAGGTCAACGAGGCCATCGACCAGAATCTGGTCATGATGGAGAAGATGAAGCTCATCGCCTCCCGCCACGACTTGGTCTGCCTGCTGCACGAGAAGCCCTTCGAGGGCATCAACGGTTCGGGCAAGCACAATAACTGGTCGCTTGGCACCGAGTCCGAGAACCTGCTCGACCCGGGCGACACCCCGCTCGACAACCTGCAGTTCATCGTCTTCCTCACCGCGGTGATCGAGGCCGTCGATAACTATCAGGAGCTCTTGCGCGCCTCCGTTGCTTCGGCCGGCAACGATCATCGTCTGGGCGCCAACGAGGCTCCTCCGGCGATTATGTCCATCTTCCTGGGCGACCAGCTTACCGAGGTCGTCGAGAAGATCATCGATGGCAAGGCTTCCGTCCATGCTACGCGCGGCGTGCTCGACCTGGGCGCCGATACCCTGCCCAAGCTGATGCAGGACAACACCGACCGCAACCGCACCTCCCCGTTTGCCTTCACCGGCAACAAGTTCGAGTTCCGTGCCTGCGGCTCCGAGCAGAACGTCTCCGACTCCAACCTGGTGCTCGATGCCGCCGTGGCCAAGTCGCTCAAGTCCTTCGCCGACGCACTCGAGGGTACGCCCGAGGATAAGTTCCAGGACGCCGCGCTCGAGTACTGCAAGAAGGTGCTGACCGATCACCAGCGCATCCTGTTCTCCGGCGACGGTTACTCCGACGAGTGGCCCATCGAGGCCGAGAAGCGCGGCCTTGCCAACAACAAGACCACGGCCGACGCTCTTCCCGCCTTTGTTTCCGATAAGGCCATTGCGCTCTTTGAGGAGACGGGCGTCCTGACCAAGGCCGAGGCCCAGTGCCGCTATGACTGCAAGCTCGAGAAGTACAACAAGCTCATGAACATCGAGGCTACCACGATGGTTCGCGAGGCGCGTCGTACCTATCGCCCGGTCATTACCGCCTATGCCACCAAGGTCGCTAAGGGCCTTGAGACTATTCGTGCCGCCGGTGCTGAGGCCGCCATGCAGTGCGAGCAGAACACGCTCAACAAGCTCTGCAACGGTATCACCGCCATCAACGACTCCATCAAGGCGCTCGACGCCGTACATCAGAAGGCCGAGGCTCTCGATGGCCAGGAGCAGGCCAACGTGTACGCGCACGAGGTCGTTCCCGCTATGGATACGCTGCGTGCTGCCGTGGACGCCATGGAGGAGATCGTGGCCGCCGACTACTGGCCGGTCCCGACCTACGACGACATCCTGTTCTACGTGTAGAGCGTAACTGACATATCGTCACGGTATTGAGCCGGGGTCCGCATCGCGCGGGCCCCGGCTATTTGTTTGCGAAGGACGCTTTGGATCCCGCTTTGCAACTGATTCGCCCACACAATAAGGGGTCGTGGGCAAAAAACGTCAAATATGAGTACTGTCACAAGCCCTGTAGCATTATCTTTTTGCAAAATATGCAGTGTTACGCAACATATGTCCAAGTACTTAGCTGATAAATGCCTGCAATTCCTCCGCCGTAGGACGCCTTGTGTCCAAATCGCCTTCTGATGGCATGAAATCGCTGTTACTAAATTGGTAACAGTACTCATATTTGCTATTTTTTGTCCACGGGCCCTTGGATGACAGTGTGATTTTATGCCTTCGGGGTTCGAATCCCGGCGTATGGGTAGCAAAAAGCCCGTCACCGAATTGGTAACGGGCTTCTCAGATTCTGTGGTGCCCCCAGCGGGATTCGAACCCGCGATATCCACCTTGAAAGGGTGGCGTCCTTGGCCGCTAGACGATGGGGACAGCGGGAAAGAGTATAGCAGACTTTTTTGCCGGTGCGTATATCGTTGGCAAACTGGAAAACCACCACAAAGGTACCTGTCCCCTTTGTGGTGGTGGGGTGCTAGGGGAGGAGCTTCATGGCGGCGTCGTGGGCGGCGTGCTCGTAGGTGTCGTCGAGGGGCTTGAGCGGCAGCAGGGCTGTGGCCTGCGCATCGCCGCGGCGCTCGAGGGCGTGGGTAATGAGCCAGTCGGCAAGCTCGGGGTTCTTGGGCAGCGCCGGGCCATGCAGGTACGTGCCGATGACACCCTTGTAGATGAGACCCTCAAAGCCATCGTCGCCGTTGTTGCCGGTGCCCGTGACGACGGACGTTCCGAGCGGCGTGGCATCGGCGTCCAAAAGCGTGCGGCCACCGTGGTTCTCGAATCCCACAAAGGGCTCGGGTGCCAGGTCGGTCTTGACGGCGACGTTGCCGATCAGGCGGTCGGAGCCGCGTACGGTCTCGGCGGCAATGACGCCCAGGCCCTCGATGCGATTTTCGCCCATATAGTACGAACGGCCGAGCAGCTGATAGCTGCCGCAGATGGCGAGCAGCGAACCGCCGTCCTCAACATAGGCTGCGACCTTGTCTTTTTGGGCGAGCAGCTCGTGTGCCACGGCTAGCTGGTCGCGATCGGATCCGCCGCCCATCATGACGATATCGGCATCATGCAGATCGAGCACCTCGCCCATGCGGACCTCATCCACGCGAACGGGGATGCCGCGCCAGGCGCAGCGGCGCTCGAGGGCGATGACGTTGCCGCCGTCGCCATAGAGGTTGAGGGCATCGGGATACAGGTAGACGATGCGCAGCGGGCGCGAGAGCTCGACTGGCGCGATACCGACAGGAAGAGCGCTGCCGTCGGCACGGACTGCGGCGCGGGCGGCAACCGTGGCTGCATCGGCACCCTTCAGCCCGTCGAGTTCTTTGACCAGCGGCGGGAAGGCCGTGTAGTTGGCGACGGCGTAGAAGGTGTCATCGGCGGCCTCGTCTGCCATGGCGCCAATTGCCTGCGCGACGTCCGAGATAATGGCGGCGTCGATGCCGGCGTACTTGAGGCGCACCTGCATATCGTGTGCGCGCGTGCCTCCGGCAAAGGCGACAAGATCCGGCGTGTCGGCGATGCGCTCGAAGTCGACATCGTAGATCCACGAGACATCGTGGCCGTCGGCATCGTTATCGTTTAGGAAGAAGGCGCAGAGCCTGCCACCTGCCGTTTTAATGGACTGGATCTGGCGATCGAAGCCCACGGGATTCTTGGCCAGGTTGGCCTCGACGGTGCGGCCGGCAATATCCCAGCGGCCCATGCGTCCGCCGGCGGGCACGTAGGCATTAAGCGTGGGCTGCAGGTGCGCCGCGTCCACGCCCAGCTCGTGCGCCGCAAAGAAGGCGGCGGCGACGTTATAGACCATGTACAGGCCGTTGTAGCGCGTGGCGATGTGCACGGCGGGCGCGTTGGCCTCGGGTCCAAAGGCCAGGTCAAAGCCGTAGCCGTCGCAGCCGAGCTCAACGCCCGTCACGCGGCGGAGCAGCGCGGGGCGACCCCAGCCGCACGAAGGGCAATGATAGGCGCCCAGCTGTCCGTACTGCACATAGTCGTATTCCAGCGGGGCGTTGCACTGCGAGCAAAAACGCGAGTCGCTAATGCGGTCGGACTCGGTGCCCGTGGCGCCGTCGATGCCAAAGGCGATGCTCGTGTTGGGGACGCGCGCGGCGATCGAGGCGCACAGCGGATCGTCGGCGTTGTAGATGAGCGTTGTCGTCGGAGAGAGCTCCAACGCATGGGCGATGACGTCTTGGGTATGGTCGATCTCGCCGTAGCGGTCTAGCTGGTCGCGGAACAGGTTGAGCAGCACAAAGTACGTCGGTTTGAGCTTGGGCAGAACGCGTACGGTGTAGAGCTCGTCGCACTCAAAAACGCCCACGCGCTTGCCGCTGCTGGTGTGCTTAAGGCTGCCGCGGGCCTCGAGCAGAGCACCCACCACACCAGGCTCCATATTGTTGCCGGCACGGTTGCACACCACGGTAGCGCCGCTGGCAGCAACGGCGTCAGCGATGAGGTTGGAGGTGGTGGTCTTGCCATTAGTACCGGTAATCACCACGCTGCGGTCGACCAGGCTCGCGAGGTCGCTTAGCAGCTCGGGGTCGATCTTCATGGCGATGCGGCCGGGAAGCACGCCACCCTGGCGTTTGAGGACAGAGCGCAGTCCCCAGCGGGCGATATCGCTCGAGGTGCAGGCGAGAGATGAGCGGAGGTTCATGAAGCCGTTCCTAACATAGATGACATGGTCGGGGCGATCGCGTCGCTAAAAGCCGTAGCGGCGCGCAAATTCCTGGGCGAGCTGCGATACATCTTCGCAGGCGTTGGCCCAGGGGGCAAAGTCGGGGGTGTCCGAGATAATGCCGTCGGCCTCCCAAACTGCCTGGTGCGAAAGGTCCCAGGGGTCGCGCGGCTCGGGTCGGCAGGGAAGATACGGCGTCTGGTACATGGGATTCAGCAAGAAGAACGCGCCGCCCTCGCAGCGGTTAGCGAACTCACGCAGCGCACGCACCGCCGGGCGCATCTTGTTTGTTTTGAACAGCAAGATCGTGCGGGCGAGCAGGTACCAAGGAGAGTTTTCGAGTGCGTCTGCCCCCATCTGTTCCTCGAGCTGATGCGCCAGGGCAAAAAAGCCGTCCTGGTCTTCCAAGCGGGCGAGGGCAAGCAATACGGTGCCGGCGGCCCGGGTGGGATAGCCCTCCGCCTTAAGGACACGGCGAGCATAGTTGGCGGCGGCGCGGTAACGAGCGCTCGCCATGCACAGCTGCGAGATGGCCTCGAGTGTGTGAAGCCACCCGATAAGGGCCGGCTCGCTCACGGTAAGGTCCGCTGCGGTGACACCGTCGGCCAAAACATTATTGGCCCAATAGTGCGGGGCCTCCATATCAAACCCGGGCACGCTCTGTTGCAGGTAGTCGGCCGTGCTCGCCTCGAGCTTCATCAGGTCGCCCAGGCAGGCGTCAACGGGCGTGTCCGCCAAAATGATGGCGAGCAGCTGCGCGTCGACGGCCAGCGCATCGATGCGGACGATCTTGAGCAGCTCATCGCGCATGTCGTCGAACAGGCGGTTGCGCGTCTGCTCAAACTCCTCGTCGCTGCCCATGTCCTCGATGCGATGGAGCTCGTCGAGCAGGTGGCGATGAACACCGGCATAGGACAGCAGTGCCTGAGCATGCTCGGACTGCGCATACTTTTGGGGATTCGCGCTAATGTCGTTATGGACAAGCTCGCGTGCTGCATCGGTGAGCTCGGGGTGCGACGCCAGATAGGTGCGCTCCAGGTAGGCGGGGATGTAGACGCTCGGATCCATTAGAGGTCTCCTCCCTTAAACGGCAAGCCCTGCTCGGCCGCCCGCAGGATGCGCTCGTCGATCTGGGAGCGCACGATGTCGTTGGTGGCGACCCAGGCGGCAAAGCTGGCGTTGTCGGGCGCGCCCAGGCCCTCCTGCAGTACCGGCGTCGCCTCGGAGAGTGCAAGGACGAGCTCGTCGGTGGAGCCTGCACTCACGTTGACGCGGGCATAGACGCCATCGGGAAACTCGGTTTGGAAGTAGAGCGCCTCGGCTGCGTGCGGGCACGAGCGCGCAAGGATACGCAGGTAGTGCTCGGCACCCTCGTAGTCCAGCTCGCGCCAGGCTGCGCTCATCAGCGCGATGAGCGTCCACGGGTCCAAGTCGCGTTCTGCATCCTTGGGACGACGGCGCAGCGGCGTGTTGGCGAGATAGGGGACGGAGTGGGCAGAGCGAAAGCGCTTGAGCTCCTCAGCGGGGTATTCGAGCTTTGCCATGGCGAGCATTGCGGTGTGGCGGACGCCGGCAGGATCGTTGGGGGCAAAGTCGAGGCTGCGGTTTGCGGCTTCGAGCGACATGCGGTAGCGGCCGCTAATGAGGGAGCGCGATGCAAGGGCGGCAAGCCAGCGCAGGTAGGGGCGGCGCATAAGGTCGCCTGCGGCTTCACGCTCGTAGGGGTCCTGCGCCGAGGCGATCTTGAGCGCCAGGTCGTGTTCGACTTCATCGCACTTGGATACCAAGTACTGTACGTATTCCTCGTTGGAGTCAGCGGTGAGGGCCGTCAGCATGCGCTGCGCATCCCAGTTGGCCGGATCGAGTGCGGCGGCCTCGCGAAGCATGTTCTCGGCAGTGGCCTCTTCCTGCTCGGCTTGGGCATCGTCGGGGATAAAGGGAATGCGGTAGTCGACGGCCTCGACCACCTTGGCAATCAGATGCCCGGCGCGGTCGCGGTCGTGCACGATGAGCGGCGCGGGGTTGCGGGTGAATTGATCCATCAGACGCTCGACGGCGGGGCCGTCGGTGAGCGGGATATTGTCGCGGCGCAAGGCCTCAAGAACGAGGCGATGGCAATCCTCTTGAATGGGATCGAATGCCATGGGGCCTCCTTTGCTGCGGTTAGGGTTCAAATGTCTCTATATAAGGTTCTAGTTTACCCGCATGTGGCACACCGGGGGTGCCGCACTTGGACATGCACCTTTGCACCACGAAGACGGATGTCGCACAAATGTCGGCACCTTGGACGACTGAGTGGTATCACGGTGCCGCAAACGGTTGATTTTTGGCGGCGAACGGGGCGCATTTTGGAGGGGCACCGTCCTGCCCGGGATATGTGGTCAACCTTGATAAAACGTTTGCCCAGCTTGGGAGTATGAATGCCCCACAAGGGTCTTCAGGGATAGAAAAAACGTTTCATCATTGTCGGCTTTAGGTGAATAACTGACCAACCAGAACGGTAAAATAGTGTTTGTCTGAGCGTTGAGACGTTTAGACATCGCGCATTGCCCTCGCCGGCAACGCGCAAAACGGTCCTAACGGAGCCAATCGGGTGCTCCGTTATATACGCAAGTCTAAGAGGGGCTTGTTTAGGAGGCACAGTATGGGACGTTTTACCAATCCTCGCGATCTGTACTTTGGTGAGGGCGCTCGCCACGAGGTGAAGAACCTCAAGGGCAAGAAGGCCATCATCGTTTCTGGCGGCAGCTCTATGCGCCGCGGCGGGTTCCTGCAGGACGTTGAGGCCGACCTCAAAGAGGGCGGCTTCGAGGTCAAGCTGTTCGAGGGCGTCGAGTCCGATCCGTCCATCGAGACGGTCATGAAGGGCGCCGAGGCCATGCGCGAGTTCGAGCCCGACTGGATTATCGCCATCGGCGGCGGCTCGCCCATCGATGCCGCTAAGGCCATGTGGGTCTTCTACGAGTATCCCGAGGAGTCCTTCGATAACATCATCCAGCCGTTCAGCTTCCCCGAGCTGCGTCAGAAGGCTCACTTCTGCGCCATCTCCTCTACCTCCGGTACCGCTACCGAGGTTACCGCCTTCTCCGTCATCACCGACTACGCCAAGGGCATCAAGTACCCGCTGGCCGACTTCAACATCACCCCTGATGTCGCCATCGTCGACCCCGAGCTCACCTACACCATGCCCGCCAAGCTGTGCGCTCACACCGGCATGGATGCTCTGACCCACTGCATGGAGGCCTACGTTTCTACCTTCGCCTCTATGTTCACCGACGCCAACGCCCTGCACGGCATCCGCGAGATCGTCGAGTGGCTGCCCAAGTCCTATGCTGGCGACCATGAGGCCCGTCAGCACATGCATGAGGCTCAGTGCATCGCCGGCATCGCCTTCTCCTCGGGCCTGCTGGGCATCGTTCACTCCATGGCTCACAAGACCGGTGCAGCCTTTGAGAACGGCCACATCATCCACGGTGCTGCTAACGCTATGTACCTTGGCAAGGTCATCCAGTGGAACTCCAAGGATCCCCGTGCTGCCGAGCGCTACGCTTATGTGGCCAAGGAGATCCTGCACCTTCCCGGCGAGACCAACGAGGAGCTTATCGCTGCGCTCGTCCAGAAGATCCGCGACCTCAACGACCAGCTCAACATTCCGCAGTCCATCAAGGATTACGCGAATGGTGGCGTGAAGGTCGACGCCGAGAACCCGCAGATGGTTTCCGAGGAGGAGTTCCTCGCCAAGCTCCCCGAGATCGCCGCGAACGCCGAGCAGGACGCCTGCACGCCCGAGAACCCGCGTGAGACCAAGGCTGCCGACTTCGAGAAGATCCTCAAGGCCTGCTACTACGACACCGACATCGATTTCTAATCGACTCTTGTTATCGTAACGAGGGGCTCCGCACGTATCTGTACGGAGCCCCTTTCTTTTTTCTTTTAGAGAATGGGATAGTTATGGCTGCAATTTTCAATAGCCCCAGCAAGTACATCCAGGGTCCGGACGAGCTCGCCAAGCTCGGCTCCTATGTCGAGCCGCTCGGCGCTAAGGCCCTCGTCATCGTGACGCCTTCGGGCAAGAAGCGCGTCGGTGCCAAGATCGAGGGCGGTTTTGCCGAGGCTAAGGCCGAGCTGCTGTTTGAGGACTTTAACGGCGAGTGCTCCAAGGGCGAGGTCGATCGCCTGGTTGCGCTCGCTCGCGACAACGGTTGCGACATCATCGTCGGCGTCGGTGGCGGCAAGATTCTCGACACCGCGAAGGCCGTCGCCTATTACCTGGAGTCCCCGGTTATCATTTGCCCCACCATTGCTTCGACCGATGCCCCGTGTTCGGCACTTTCGGTGCTCTACACCGACGATGGCCAGTTCGATAAATATCTCTTCCTTAAGGCAAACCCCAACATTGTCCTGATGGATACGACGGTTATCGCGGCGAGCCCGGTGCGCCTGACGGTTTCCGGTATGGGCGATGCGCTCGCAACCTACTTTGAGGCCCAGGCGACGCATGATGCCGACGGTGGCACTTGCGCCGGCGGTAAGGGCGGCATGGCCGGCCTGGCGCTCGCTAAGCTCTGCTACGAGACGCTTATGGCCGATGGCGTCAAGGCCAAGGTCGCGCTGGAGAAGGGTGCGCTCACGCCTGCCGTCGAGCATATCATCGAGGCCAACACGCTGCTTTCGGGCATTGGCTTTGAGAGCTCGGGCCTTGCTGCTGCTCATGCCATCCACAATGGCCTGACGATGCTGCCCGAGTGCCACGGCATGTATCACGGCGAGAAGGTCGCCTTTGGCACCATCGTTCAGCTGGTACTCGAGGATGCTCCGACTGAGAAACTCGAGGAAGTCTTGGGCTTCTGCATTGAGCTGGGCCTGCCGGTCACGATGAAGGAACTTGGCGTTGCCGAGCTTACGCGCGAGCAGGCCATGATTGTTGCCGAGGCCGCCTGCGCGCCCGATGACACCATGTGCAATATGCCATTTGAGGTGACGCCCGAGATGGTCGCAAACGCCATCCTGGGTGCCGACGCGCTGGGACACTACTATCTCATGGATGAGTAAATCAAGCTAAGGAAGGGGCAAAGCCAGCAGACGGCTTTGCCCCTTTTTGCTATGGTGCAAACTAACCTGACCCCATCGCACCAAGTTGGTGCAAAGGGGTCAGGTTACTTTGCACCAATCGTTGTTTGATGAAGGGCGGATTCTCGTATGGCGCTTCCTATGGTTTACGGCGGTCCCGGCCGGTATGTTCAGGGGCCGGGCGAACTTTCGCGTCAGGGCAGGTATTTGTCATGGTTGGGCTGCGCTGCCTATGTCTTGTTTGACCAGGGCACCGAGGATCGGCTGTGCAGGCAAATCGTCGATGGATTTCTGGATGAAGATCTAAGCGAGCCGTTCTTTAAGATTTACAACGGTCCGTGTACGGAAGATGCCGTTGTCGAAATGGCCAAGGAAGCCCAGGCCGAGTATTGCGACATGGTGGTGGGCATTGGCGGCGGCAAGATGCTCGATATCGCAAAGGCCGTTGCGTTTTATGCTGAGCTGCCGTTGTGTGTATGCCCCACGGCGGCTTCGATGGACGGTCCGTGCAGCGCGATTTCGGTGCTGTATCACGAGGATGGGTCGTTCGATCGCTATCTGATGCTCGAGAAGAATCCGGACCTGGTCGTGGTCGATACCAACGTGGTCGCGGCGGCCCCACTGCGCATGACGGTCGCCGGTATGGGCGACGCGCTGGCAACGTACTTTGAGGCGCGTTCGTGCGCCGCGGCGCGCGGCGCGAACGAGCACGGTGGCGCGCCGGGGCACTTGGCACTGGTCGCGGCACGTGCCTGCTACGATACGCTTATGGAATGCGGCGTCGCTGCCAAGCGCGATCTCAAAAAGGGGCGTACATCGCCGGCGGTTGAGCGCCTGATCGAGTGCAACATCCTGCTTTCGGGCGTTGGCTTTGAGAGCGGTGGCTTGGCGTTGGCGCATGCCATCGCCAACGGCCTGACGATTTTGCCCGAGTGCAAGGCCATGCATGGCGAGGCCGTGGCGTTTGGTCTGGTGGTGCAGCTGCGCCTGGAGCGTGCGCCCGAGCTTGATCAGGTGCTCGAGTTTTGCCAGCGCGTTGGTCTGCCGACGACGCTCGAGGAGCTGGGCCTTGGCGAGATTTCCGATGCCGACCTGCAGAGTGTTGCAAATGCGGCCTTTAGAAACGAGCGTAATATGGCCAACGAGCAGGCCAAGGTGACCAAACAAAAGCTCGTGCAGCTCATGTGCGAGGCATAGTTTGGCGCTTGATTGACCTTGTGCAATCGAGGCGGCGATAGGCCATAGGCTATTTGTCCCAAAGGTGCTCCGCGTGTAATTTGCTCGAGGCACGGGCCGATGGCGTATCATTATTTCTTGCTTGTTTGCACTGCTCAGGGAGGGGCCGCGCATGGCGCAGGAACACGATCTGTTTGATGACATTATCGAAATCAGCAAGGGTTTCGACTTTCTTAAAAACCCGCTTGGCGGTGTGACCGACGCACTCGATCCGTCGGCGCCGCAGTGGAATCCTGCCGACTACAAGGAGCGTCCGCGCGGCAACACCATTCCGTGCTTGACCTGCAAAAACGAAAAGAGCGGTTGCACCGCGTGCATGGATGTGTGCCCGGTCAACGCTATCGAGGTCGAGGAAGACGCTATCGAGATCCTCGACTCCTGTCGCAAGTGCGGCCTGTGCGCCGCTGCCTGTCCGACCGAGGCGATTATTTCGCCGCGCCTGGCGCCCAAAAACCTTTACGACGACATTGTCTCTGCAGCTACGAGCCACGAGACCGCCTACGTTACCTGCACGCGCGCCCTCAAGCGCATGCCGCGCGAGAACGAGGTCGTCGTTGCCTGCGTGGGCGATATTACGGCCGAGACCTGGTTCTCGGTGCTGGCCGACTATCCCAACGTGAGCGTGTACCTGCCGTTGGGCGTGTGCGATAAGTGCCGCAACACCGGTGGCGAGGATATTCTGGGCGAGGCCATCGCCACTGCCGAGGAGTGGGCCGGTACGGGCATGGGCCTGGAGGTCGACCCCAAGAGCCTCAAATGTCATAAGCGCCGCGAGTACGAGCGCAAGGAGTACATGGAAAAGATCGCCCGCACCACGGGTCTGACGGTGACCAAACTCAACCCGGCGACGGCGGCGCTGGCCTCGGTGACGCAGAAGTTGAAGGCCCACCGTCACCAGATTACCCAGCTCGAGCGCACGCTCAACACCATGTGCGGCACCACGACGACCAAGCGTCGCCGTTCGCTCACGCACGGGCGGCAACTGGTGCTCTCGACGTTGCAAAACCACCCTGAGCTTGCCCAGAACATGCAGGTTAGCACACCGGAATGCGATTTTGACAAGTGCACGTCGTGCGGCGAGTGCGTCAATGTGTGCCCCACGTTCGCCTGCGATCTGGTGGGAAGCGGCCGCTTTGCACTGGAGTCCACGTATTGCTTGGGCTGCGGTGCCTGCGTCAAGGTTTGTCCCGAACATGCGCTCAAGCTGGTCGAACACGATGCGTCCAATCTGGTCGTCGTCGATCCCGAGGCCGAGGAAAAGGCCGCCCAGAAGACGAAGGCTCACGAGGAGGCCGAGAAGGTCAAGGCCGAGGCAAAGGCCAAGCTTGACAAGATGCTCGACCAGGTGGAAAAGCTCGCGGACTAGTCAGCGACCTCTATCTCTGCTTCATTCGTGCCGCCGTGGCGTCCGGGTTCGCCCAGATGCTGCGGCGGCGCTATACTTATGCAGTTTGAAATGCTTGTACCAAAAGGAGCTGTCGTGTCCCTTTCCATCGGTATCGTGGGCCTGCCCAACGTAGGCAAGTCGACGCTGTTCACCGCGCTTACCAAAAAGACCGGCCTTGCCGCCAACTACCCGTTCGCCACGATCGACCCCAACGTGGGTATCGTCGATGTGCCCGATAGCCGTCTGCAAAAGCTCGCCGACATCGTCAACCCGGGTCGCATTGTGCCGGCGACGGTCGAGTTCGTCGACATCGCAGGTCTGGTGAAGGGCGCCAACGAGGGCGAGGGCTTGGGCAACCAGTTCCTGGCCAACATTCGCGAGACCGACGCCATCTGCGAGGTCGTGCGCTACTTTAAGGACCCCAACGTCATGCGTGAGGTGGGTCGCACGGGCGAGTTCGTCGATCCCGCCGGTGACGCCGACACCATCATGACCGAGCTCATCCTGGCCGACATGGGCACGCTCGAGAAGCAGCTGCCCAAGCTCGAGAAGGAGGCCAAGCGCGACAAGGAGCTCATGCCCAAGTTCGAGGTCGCCAAGCGTCTGCTTGCCTGGCTCAACGAGGGCAAGCGCGCCGCGTCCATGGAGATGACCGACGAGGAGCGCGCCGCTGCCAAGGGCCTGTTCCTGCTCACTATGAAGCCCATCCTGTATGTGGCCAACGTGGACGAGGATATGCTCAACGACGATCTGGCGCCCATCGATGGTGTTAAGCCGCTGCCCATCTGCGCCAAGATCGAGGCTGAGCTTTCCGAGCTCGATCCCGAGGATGCGGCCGACTACCTGGAGAGCTTGGGCCTGGAGCAGCCCGGTCTGGACGTGCTCGCACAGGCCGCTTACAAGCTGCTCGGCCTGCAGTCGTTCTTTACGGCCGGCGAGATGGAGGTCAAGGCCTGGACGGTGCGTCAGGGCGCGACCGCTCCGCAGGCCGCCGGCGTCATCCACACCGACTTTGAGCGCGGCTTTATTAAGGCCGAGGTCATTGGCTACGACGACTACATCGAGCTCGGTGGCGAGCAGGGCGCCAAGGCCGCCGGCAAGCTGCGTATCGAGGGCAAAGAGTATGTCATGGCCGATGGCGACGTCGTGCACTTCCGCTTTAACGTGTAAGGACGACGCATATGTTTAAATACGGCAAAAAAGCTGGCTACATGGGTATTGCGTTGCTCGTGCTTGCGGTGATTCCGCTGGTGGTTGCAGCGTGTGTTATCCCCAACATTGGCCCCGAGGTGGCAACGAAGTTTAACGCCGCCGGCGAGGTGACGCGCTGGGGCAAGAGCTACGAGCTGCTGGCACTGCCGGTGCTCAACCTGCTGCTGAGCGTGGCGACGTACTTTACGGCAGGACGTCAGGCTAAAAACAATGATGACTCCGCCGCCATGGCGCGCATCGTGTGCGAGCGCTACCTGCGAAACGGCTGCATCACGGGTGTGTTTCTCAACGTGATCAACGTTTACTTTATGTACTCGGCGATTACCGGAACGGGCTTTGGCCTTGGTTTCTAGCTTGTCCTTTTAGGCAACGAGCCTGCACATATATTCAATGGCTGCTGCGAGGCCGCCGCTCGATCGTGGTTTAAAGACCATGTCGGCGGCGGTCTCGTTTTCGTATCCGGAGCCGCGGAGGGCGAGTGCGATACTGGCTTCTAAAAGGAGCGGCAGGCCGCGTTGGCTGGTTGCGATTACGGCAGCCTGATTGAGCGGGCAGCTGTGCGTTTGGCATTGGATGGCAAGTTCACCTTGCGCCGGGCAAGGGATCAGAACGGCGGCGACGCGACTTGATAGCAATGCAAATGCTGTGCGCTCATCGGGCGAAAGGCATTCGGCTTCAACGACGACAAGCTTGGGCGGTGCGCTGTTTGTGCGAAGCGTGGCTGGGTACGTGCGGACCGAAGAACCCGACATAGAAAACTCCTGTGTATTCGGGAAAACGTAAACTATAGTTTACGTTTATGTTCGGCTCCATTTCAAACTCGGCTGCATGGACGAACGTGCGAAACAGATTCTTGGCAAGCGAGTCGAGCAGACGCGCAGGGACCTTGGTATCTCCAAGGTCGATTTTTGTGTGGCAGCAGGAATCAGCCGCCCCTATCTCGACAGAATCGAAGATGGAACGGCAAATTTCACGCTCAAGGTTCTATTTAAGATCGCGCCCGCACTCGGCATGACGGTGTCAGAGCTTCTCGAGGGTATCGAATAGGGGATACCCGTCGACAACTGAATTACGCCATCGGGACGCGGTCGTGGTTGACTTGGCTGTAGAACAGGCGCTGGATTTCGGCGGCATCGCGTGACTGGCCGAGTGCCCACATGGTTTTGGCCACGAGCGTCTCGGTTGTCATATCGTCGCCGCGCAGAATGCCCGGATGATCGGCGTAAGCACGGCCGACCTCATAAACGCCCAGATCGAGGCCCTCTTCGGGGACCTGCGTGGTCATAACGACGGTGCGGCCCGAATCGACCCAGCGGAAAATTGCCTCTTGGAACGACTCGCCCGACTCACCAAACTCGGGGATACCGCCAATGCCAAAGGTCTCCAGAATCACGGCGTCGTAGCTATCGGCCAGGGCGTCCAGGATACCCGGGTTTACGCCGGGTGTAAGCTTGAGTACAAATACGCGCGGGTCGATGCTGTCGTAGAAACGAACCGGGTTCTCGTTCTGGTGAGTGCCGTGGAGTCCGTTGCGAACGATGCGGTCGTTGCGGATATAGGCAATGGGCGGATAGTTGACGCTAATGAACGCGTTAAAGCTCATGGTGCGCTGCTTGCGGGCGCGCGTGCCGGCGATGGCCACACCGCCAAACACGATTGAGACGTCGTGCGAATGCTCGTCGAGCGCATAGAGCAGGCTCTGGTACAGATTGAGCTTGGCATCGGTAAAGGGGTTGCCCATGGGCTTTTGCGAGCCGGTGAGCACGATGGGCTTGGGGCTGTCCTGGATCAGGTAGGAAAGCGCTGCCGCGGTGTAACTCATGGTGTCGGTGCCGTGCAGGACCACAAAGCCGTCGTGGTCGGTATAGCCTTCCACGATGACATCGCGGATCTGCATCCAGTCGCTTGGGCGCATATTGGTGCTGTCGATGTTCATGGGCTGCACGACGTCGAGCTCGCAGAGGCCCGAGATCTCGGGGACGCTCTGGGCGAGCTCCTCACCGGTCAGGGCGGGGGAGAGGCCGTTGCCGTCCTCGGTTGATGCGATGGTGCCGCCCGTGGCGATGAGAAGGATGCGCTTCATGCTGGTATTCCTATCGTATTTGCCGCCGCAGAGGCGGAGTCGTTCGGCAGTATTGTGGCACAGGGCGTCCAATGTTCAAACGTATTACATCATCTGTAACGTTTGGTAGCACTTCAATTGCCGTCAAATAGGGCCCAGGTCGTGCGTTTGCCGTGCGCTGATGGCTGCGAGGGACGAGAAACCCCATATAACGTGTACACTATGAAAGTTATTTTCGTTCATTCACGCGGGTGGGCACCGGCTCCCCGCCAACAAGAGGGGGAAACCATGGATCAAAAGGCTTCCGCAAAGGTCCTCGTACTCGACTTTGGTGCGCAGTACGGTCAGCTCATTGCCCGTCGCGTCCGCGACCTCAACGTGTATTCCGAGATCGTTCCCTGCGACATCTCGGCCGATGAGATTCGCGAGATGAACGCCTCTGCGCTCATCCTTTCTGGCGGCCCGGCTTCTGTGTACGCCGAGGACGCTCCGTCCATCGATCCCGCCATCTTTGACCTGGGCCTTCCCGTCCTGGGCTTTTGCTACGGCCATCAGATCACGGCCGTGACGCTCGGCGGCAAGGTCGGTCACTCCGAGGTGGGCGAGTACGGCCGCGCCACTATTACGCGCACTGCCGGCGCCAAGCTCTTTAACTCCACGCCCATGGAGCAGACCGTGTGGATGAGCCACCGCGACGCCGTGTCCGAGGTGCCCGAGGGCTTTACCGTTACCGCCAGCACCGACGTGTGCCCGGTTGCCGCCATGGAGTGCGTCGAGCGCAAGATTTTCACCACGCAGTTCCACCCCGAGGTCAAGCACTCCGAGTACGGTCAGCAGCTGCTGAGCAACTTCTTGTTTGAGATCTGCGGCCTGGAGCCCAACTGGAGCATGGACAACCTGGTCGAGACCATGACGGCCGAGTTCCGCGAGAAGGTCGGCGACGACCGCGTGATTCTGGCCCTGTCCGGCGGCGTCGACTCCTCCGTCGTGGCTGCGCTGGGCGCCCGCGCCGTGGGCAAGCAGATGACCTGCGTGTTCATCAACCACGGCCTGCTGCGCAAGGGCGAGCCCGAGCAGGTGGAGGAGGTCTTCACCAAGCAGTTTGACGTCGACTTTATTCACGTCCACGCCGAGGACCGTTATGCCGAGCTTCTGGCCGGCGTGACCGAGCCCGAGGAGAAGCGCCGTATCATCGGTACGCAGTTCTGGAAAGAGTTCTTCGCCGTGGCGCAGCAGCTCGAGACCGATGGCAAGCCGGTCAAGTACCTGGCTCAGGGCACCATCTACCCCGACATCATCGAGTCCGGTGCTCGCAAGACGGGCGGCAAGACGGCCACCATCAAGAGCCACCACAACCTGATCCCGTTCCCCGAGGGCGTACACTTCGACCTTATTGAGCCGCTCGACCACTTCTTTAAGGACGAGGTCCGCGCACTTGGTCTGGCACTGGGTCTGCCGGGTCACATCGTGTTCCGCCAGCCTTTCCCGGGCCCGGGTCTTGCCATCCGCATCATCGGTGCGGTCGACAGGGAGAAGCTCGAGATCCTCAAGAACGCCGACGCTATCGTGCGCGAAGAACTGGACGCCTACAACCAGCGTCTGTTTGAGCAGACCGGCGAGCGCAACTCCGAGCACAGCTGCTGGCAGTATTTCGCGGTCCTGCCCGACATCAAGTCTGTCGGCGTTATGGGTGACGAGCGCACCTACCAGCGCCCGATCATCCTGCGTGCCGTCGAGTCCAGCGATGCGATGACCGCCGACTGGGCCAAGCTGCCCTACGACGTACTGGCCCGTATCTCCGGCCGCATCGTTGCCGAGGTCCCCGGCGCCAACCGCGTGTGCTACGACATCACGTCCAAGCCGCCCGCGACGATTGAGTGGGAATAGAACAGACGTTCGATAAAAGAATATAGTATCAGATAGCGGGCACGGTTTCAATTGAATCCGTGCCCGCTGCTGTATGCGTGTCCCTGCATGCCCAATATGCGCCGTAAAAGCCGTCTTCTTCGACGTCAAAGTGAATGCGCTTCGTTTTTGCCTCTCAAAATCTTATTTTCACGATTTGCATTTTCATCCCGTTGTCACCGACCCTTGCGAGAAACCGGAAAAAGCCGCTGACAGAAGGGTCTCTCAAATCGTTGTAGCCCAGCATATAGCCGCGACTTGTGACCTGCAGACGGCTGTCCCACGTGCCGATTTCCTTGGCGGCATCCGAAACCGCAAAATATGCCCCCACATCCTTGATTTTTGCAGTCTTAAGCCATGTTTTTGCGATCATCTTTACCGCCGTCCGATTGGCAGCATCAAAGACCAGCACACTGCCGGTGAAAGCGTCCGCCATCCCCCGCACCAGTTCCCGGACCTGCTGGGTCAGAAAGTAATAGAACACCCCGGAGGCAAAGAACGCCGCCCCGCGGGAGGCATCGATTTTGCTAAACCATGCGGTGTCTTTCAGGTCGCAGGGGATATTTTGTTCTCGATCCCCGGCGGGCAGTAGCTGCTGCCGCAAGGCAATCACATCCGGGAAGTCCAGATTATAGATCTTGCATCTACCGTTGTCGCAGGTTCTGCCGGTGTTGTCCAGCCCGCAGCCCAGATTGACCACCGCCGCATTGGGGTGGCCTTTCAGGTAATCCCGCACCTCGAAAGCAAGATCACTCTGCCGTGTGGCCACCTCCAGCGCACCAAAGCGCTGCATCAGGCTGCGGGAGTTTTTCTCTGCCTCTGAAAAGTCGTAGTCGATCTGGTCGAGCGGACGAACCGCTGTTTCATCCCTGTAAAGGGTCGGGTACAACTCCGTACACAGCTTCCGGGAATACAGCGGGAGGATCAGCGTCTCCTGCACGGTGTTTTTCTCAATTTTACATTTCATAGGTTTCTTCCTCAGTGAATAAAAACTGTCATAATTGCCGCCAGCATAGCCGCTATGACCGTCATGCCTATCGCCATGTGCAGGATGGATGCAAAAATACCCGTGCTTGATGCCCCTACTTCCGCGCCGTGACGCAGAGCCACTTTTTCTTTTTGTGTATCTGCACCTCGTGAAAACCCGCCTGCTCCAGACATGCCTCTAATTCAATGTCCTTGTAGATGGTCATGCCGCCGATGATCTGCGTCCACCTCTCGTCCTTGTCCGTATCGCCATTGCTCTCGTTGCAGATAAGAATTGTCCCGCCTGGCTTCAGCGTCCGCCAGACCTCACGGAAGCATCGGGGCAAATCAGGCCAAAAATAGACGGTTTCAAAGGCCGTGGCAGCATCGAAGTAGCTATCCTCAAACGCCATATCCGCCACACTGCCTTGCAGAACGGCGCAACGCCCCTCCTGAAGTGCAGTTCGGTTGATCTTTCTAGCCTTCTCCACGCTGACGGGCGAATAGTCGATGCCCTTGACGACGCCATACGGGCATTTTTTCAGCAGCCGTTTTATGTTTGCCCCGCCGCCGCAGCCGCAATCTAGCACCTTGGCGTTTGGCGCAAGTCGTAGAAATCGAAGTCCCCACCGCGCCACAGGGCTGTGGCCCAGATTCATCATGGCAACCATAAGTTTTCCGCCGAGGCCCACGGGCTTGCGGGTGTTTTCAAAGAACGACATCTGGCCCCTCCGATTTTCTGCATTCCGCATAGGTCAACGGGAACGAGGCCTTCAGCACCGCGCTTTTCTGCACCGCCCAGCCGTTTTGACGCAGGAAACGTAGGTATTCCTCGCTTGTCCACCTGCTGTGGAGAGGGAATCCCTCCATACTCATGAAAAAGGCTTTTGCCTTGCCGGAAACCGAGTTCCCCGCGTGGGTGAAGGTTGGAGCGATGAGCACGCCGTCGTCCTTCAGCACCCGCCTGATTTCTTGCAGGGCCTTTTCCGGATGCGGCACTATGTGAAGCGCGTTGGACACGATCACCACTTCGAAGGACTTCTGTGCATAGGGCAGGCGGAACATATCTTGTACGGAAAAGTGCAGCTTTGCGGATTGATTGTCCCGCTTTGCTTCAAGGATCATCTTTGCAGAGGCGTCCGTAGCCTCGATGTGCGCCGCCGCATTCACGATGCTCTTTGCGATAAGCCCCGTGCCGGTGGCGACCTCCAGTACGGTTTTTGCTTTCACTACCGGCCGGATCAGCCCATATATCTTCTCATACGCCGCCCGGTCGTTTCGCATGAAACGGTCATACCGACCGGCGTTCTTGTCCCAGAAACCCTCGCGTTCGTGCATGGCTGACGCCCCCCAAACAGTTAGAGCCATCTAACTATAACACACGAATCATGCAGTAAGATGAGGCTAACCTTCTTTTCTTGGCTAAGACGCATCTCTTCGGTTTTCGCTTATAGCGGCGCGAGTCAGATACTAGGCTGGAGCTGAAGAAGGAACTTGGCGGACAGGTAGGTCGATACCGGTTCCCGGAACGGTGATCCAGCCAATTACACCAGGGCTCTAGTCATTGAGTGGGAATAGAAAATTCTTTAGCTATGGAGGTATAAATTTGATTTCCTTTAGGATACACCCCCATAACTATATGAATTGACCTGCTGACTCCAATGAAGATTGGAGGGCAACTGCCAGGGGTGACGGCCCAGCGAGTGTTATTTTGCGAGCTATGCGCGTTGAAAGCGACCTTTCGTGGTATAAACTACTTGCCGGAAGCCGCGGCTTTCAGAGTACGGCTTACGTGTACGTTTAACCTCCGTGGGCGACGGGGTGCCGCAAGGCGTAGAATATCGCCCACCTGTAGGGGCCTGCAGCGATGCGGGCCCCGCTTCGTATGAGGGGGCGCAACCGATGAAGATCGTATCCATCTCCCAGGACTTCTTCGACCTCGTCGAGGGCGACCGCGAGCTCATGCTTAAGCACAATCGCCCCTGCATCGTGGTGGTGAGGCTACGTTTTCGCGGAAAGCGCAGGGACTTCGCTGTGCCGCTGCGCTCCAACATCGCCCCCAACGTGCCCAAAGACCAGTACTTCGCGCTACCGCCCCGCCCCACGACACGTCCCGGCTGCCGCCACGGCATCCACTACGTCAAGATGTTTCCCATAACCAAGGCCTACCAGCGTCGCTTTAGGACCGAGGGTTCGGCCTACTATGAGACGCTCCAGCGCATTATCGACAGCAACACCAAGCGCATTGTCTCCGAGTGCCAGGCGTACCTCGACCGCTACGAGCGCGAGGGAAGGCCCCGCTTTGCCGTCGACATCGACCGTATCGTGGGGCTGCTGGAGGGCGAGAAGTAGGGTGCCTCGGCTCAGTCTCGAGCCATGCGGAGTCGCTCCGCATTTCTGAACGCCGCGTGTGCACCCCAAATACGTGAGAAACAAGCTGTGAAGTGCGGCGGCGCGCCCGTACCCGTGCATAGCCATCACCATCAGCGTCTTCGGTGTGCTACGACATCACGTCCAAGTCGGCAGAGGCCATCGCATGGGAATAGAACAGGCGTTCGATTCTATGTTACAATGCCTGCCAACGGGAGGTTTCTTCCAAAGATGAGCCCGTTGCTGTATTTGAGCCGATATCGGCGGAAACCCAAGCTCAGGGAGGGCTGTTGCGATGGCATACGATTTCAAGAAGGAGTTCAGAGAGCTCCACAGGCCGTCCGGCAAGCCGAGCGTTGTAACCGTTCCACCTATGAGCTACATCGCCGTGCGGGGCAAGGGCAATCCCAATGCCGAAGGCAGCGAGTACCAGAACGCGTTGCCGCTGCTCTACGGCGTCGCCTATACCATCAAGATGTCGAAGAAGGGCCCGCGAGAGATCGAAGGCTATTTCGACTTCGTCGTGCCTCCGCTCGAGGGCTTCTGGTGGCAAGACCGCACCGATGGCGAGATCGATTATGCGCGGAAGGACGACTTCAACTTCATCTCATGCATCCGCCTGCCCGATTTCGTCACTCGCGAGGACTTCGACTGGGCCGTCTCGGAAGCTGCCGCCAAAAAGAAGTTGGACTTCTCGGCGGTCGAGCTGCTGAGGGTCGACGAGGGCCTTTGCGTTCAGTGCGTGCATACCGGGCCTTATGACGGCGAGCCGGCGACCGTAGACGCCATGCGCACATTTGCAGCGGAACAGGGCTACGCCCCCGACTTCTCCGAAGCCCGTCTGCACCACGAAATTTACCTCTCCGACCCGCGCAAGTGCGCGCCGGAGAAGCTCAAGACCGTGATCCGCCATCCCATAAAGTTGATTTAGCGAAACGGGCGACGTCGCGCGGTCCAGGCTCCCGCAATTGCGGGCTGGAAGGTGCATCGCCTTATCGGCTTCATTGTTTTTCAGGGGCGCGCACATAAAGACTTGTGCCTCATCGTCCCTTTCGTCTACCAGTCCGACGGAGGAACCCGGTCATCGCGATGGGCCTCGCCCCAAAGACAGAGCTCATCAAGCACTGGCATGAGCGACAGGCCGCGCTCGGTCAAGCTGTACTCCACCTTCGGTGGTACCTGGGGGTACTCAACGCGCTTGACAAGACCATCGGCGACCAGACCCCTCAGCGCAGAGGTGAGCGACTTGTAAGTAGCAGGCGCAAGCTTGCGTTTGAGCTCGTTGTAGCGCGTCGTGCCGTCCAGGTACAGGCAGAACAGAACTGGCAGCTTGTACTTGCCTTCTATCAGGGAGAACGCGTACGCAAAGCCAGTGTTCTCGATGCCGTTGCGCGCGAACACAACCCCCTCTTTTGCCCCTGCCATGTGGTCTCCTTTACGCTCTACTTCAGTAATGTACCTATCTTTAAGGTGTGTACTCGTATCTTCGACCGGCATCAAGCATACTACTTCACAATTTAAGAGAAAGGCGGAGCCACCGTGAAGCACCAGGTGAAAATGACGGTAATCGATAAGAAACTGTTCCCCGAGCTGCAGGAGCGCTACTGCGCGGACAAGCAGGCGGGAGCGTGCCCGTGCTACAACGTGGGCGACGAGTTCCTGTTCGAGCGCGACGGCGACAAGGACCATTTCTGGCAAGGCGGCCTCGGCACGCTGACGAGAACCGACGCCGACCCCGACACCGTCGCCGGCGGCCCAAGGCGCCCTCACTGCTCCGAGGCGTGGGATGCCGTCTCGCGCTACATCTACACGGGCCTGCAGGGCGGATCGATTATGCGGGGATGGATGGAGCGGGAGAACGAGATGATCTGCTGCTGCAACGATGATACGCGCCCGGTAATCTTCAAGCTCGAGCGCATCGACATCCCCGAAGAGGACGAATAGCGTGATAGCCGCCGTTCTTTCCGCTACTCGGACAGTTTGCGAAATTGCAGGAATGACCGCCTTCGGACCTTTTGGTTCGGAGGCTTTCTTTTTGCACTCCTACCCCGAACAAGACTCCTCGCCGAAGCCCCTTGAGCATCGGGCGCCACTATCGAGCGTGCGCGTTCTCGTAGGCCTCTTTAATCTCTGCCGGCAAACCGTCTGGAATCAGTGCCTTCAGCTCAGCCTCGTTGTCGCCTTGATTCAGCTGCTCGTAGTACCAGCATTTGAACTTCAGCATATCGAGCGCACGGTTCATGTTCGCGATCTCCGATTCCATGTGGGCCTTCCGCTCCTCGAACATAGCCTTTCGCTGGGGGTATGTTGATGGGCCCTCTGCGCACCATTCCATGAACAGCCGGATATCCCTGATCTCCATCCCCGCCTTCTTTAGGCATTCGATGACTCGAAGCGCCTCGAGTTCCTTGTCGCCAAATCGGCGAATGCCGGACGCCCGCTCCAATCCCGGGAACAATCCCTGCTTGTCGTAATATCGCAGCGTTGAAGCGGGCAAACCGAACATTTCCGCCACCTGTCCGATTGTGTACATGGCTCCTCCGAAACAATGTCGAATTCATTCCTTGACCTAAAGTCAGGTTTAGGTACTACCTTTATTCTCGTCAATGCAAATCGGAGGTGCAAGAGGTGTCCGTAATCGCCGGGCATTCCGCACTGGAGCAGGCGCGACGAATGGGTATGCGAATCTAGCTGGGCCGATTGGCGCGCGAAAGCAGATTTGCACCTAATACCATCGACAGGAGGAAGTAAATTATGGCAATTAAACAGACGGCAGGCAGGGATGCCCTGGGGGACTTTGCCCCCAAATTTGCACAGCTCAATGACGATGTGCTGTTCGGCGAGATGTGGAGCCGAGAAGACGGGCTTTCCCTTCGAGACCGCAGCGTGGTGACGGTGGTGGCCCTGATGGCGCAGGGACTGACGGACTCTTCGTTCCAATATCATCTGATGTCCGCAAAGAACAATGGAGTGACCAGGACGGAGATAGCGGAAATCCTTACGCACGCGGCGTTTTACGCGGGCTGGCCCAAGGCGTGGGCGGCCTTTCGCATGGCGAAGGAGGTCTGGGCAGATGGCGATGCCGCTGATGCAAGAGCTGAGCATCAAAACGAGATGGCCTTTCCCATCGGTGCCCCCAACGATGCATTCGCGAAGTACTTTATCGGGCAAAGCTACCTCGCGCCCCTTTCCACCGAGCAGGTCGGTGTCCACAACGTGACGTTCGAGCCCGGCTGCCGCAACAACTGGCACGTCCATCACGCCAAAAGCGGCGGTGGGCAGATCCTCGTCTGCGTGGCTGGTCGAGGGTTTTACCAGGAGTGGGGAAAGCCGGCACAGGAGCTGCGCCCCGGCGACGTGGTCAACATCGCCCCGGGGGTGAAACACTGGCACGGCGCCGCGCCCGACAGCTGGTTCTCGCATCTCGCGTTGGAGGTTCCGGGCGAGGAGACCTCCAACGAGTGGCTGGAGCCCGTGGGCGACGATGCATACCTTAAAGCGACCAACAAGGAGGCTTAAGCACCGTCGCCCGTCCGCGCCGCCGAGAGCAGCGCGCCCAAATCTGCCTGAATCGCTCCTGCCTTGCTTCCGAGCTGCAGCGGAGCCGAGCCGCCCGAGATGTTTACGCT